>JACOMT010000034.1:0-19585 GCA_014623385.1 Paracoccaceae bacterium | reverse complement strand
ATAATATAATCCACATCGATGATCAAAGCGGCATCAATATCCTGCTCAATATGCTGTGCGGACAATTTATAGCCGATGGGAATGCCGCCCGTGCGGTCGCGCACCTCATTGGCAAAGGCACGGAGTTCCGAAGGTTCAGTCCAATCGGGAAATCGGGCCGGGGAAATAGCGTCTTCTCCTGGTATCAGCCCGCGTACCTCGGCAATGCGGGTGGTTACCTTGCTGCCGGGCAGATGTCCGCCTGTGCCGGTCTTGCACCCTTGGCCGCCCTTGAAATGAAAGGCCTGGACGTGGTCCAGCAAATCCCAGGAAAAACCGAACCTGCCAGAACCCAGTTCGTAAAAATACCGGCTGTTGTCCTGTTGCTCTTCGCGCATCATCCCGCCTTCGCCGGAACAAACGCCTGTTCCGGCCATTTCCGCCCCCTGGGCCATGGCCCGTTTGGCGGGTTCGGATAGTGCACCAAAGGACATATCCGAAATAAAGAGCGGTATGTCGATGCGCAAGGGCTTTTGCGCGTTGGGCCCGATCATCACATCGGTGCCCACCTCCACGTCGTCCAGCAAAGGCGGACGCGCCAGCTGTGCGGTTAAAATTTGCAGGTGATCCCAATCGGGCAAATCCCGACGTGGCACACCCATCGATGCTATGTCGCCGTGATGGCTATTTTTTAGCCTGTTCCTGGACAGGCGATGAATGATGCCGGTATAGGGTTCCTCGGTCGCGCCGTGCGACGTATCGGCATAAAGCCCCAGATAGGCTGACCGATTGAATGGCTGCGGATTGTCGCGCGCCCAGGTATTAATTTCGTCAGCATCCACCTGGACCGAGTCTCCATCAATCCAGGCCAAAAAGCGGGTCAGTTTTTCTTCGTTGGCATATTCCGAAACGCCGGTATCCAGTCGGTAATCCCAATTGTGCAAGGGACAGACCAGGTTGTTTCCACGCACATACCCATCCGCCATCAGTGCACCACGGTGTTGGCAACGACCGTAAAATACACGCACATCATTGTCGATACGCAGGACGACAAGGTCGACCTCGCCAACCAAAGCATAGGCAGGCGCGCGGTCCTGGAGCTCAGAAAACTGCGCGACAGTTGTTTGGTTCATGGTTTGCCCACCTTTCTGGGACGGACTGGAATGGCAACATGGATGGAAACAGGCATCGAAAACCCGTTAAAGTCAAAATAAACAAATCACAGTGCATATCACAGTGCATATCACAGTGCATAATGTCGTCAGCAGATTTCACACAGATTTCACAATTGCGTTCTGTCCGCTTGCGTTCTGTCCGCAAGCACGGGCTTTGGGGATGTCCCCCGGTAAGAGACAGGACACCAGGCGGCCGCATTTGGCATTTGGCTGATACACCGCTTTCCGTTGTGGTAGCCTTAGCCTCGACTGTTGTCCCGTTGACCAAACAGCCTTCCACTGCTGCGAAAATTCCTTGTCCAAGTGCCGATCATGTGCCGTTGAATTTGGCTTCGATTTTCGTCTTTTCATGTTATTGGCATCGGGTTATTGGCATCGGGCAAATTCGTAACATAAAAACATCCTGAACGGTGTGTTTTGTAACCTGATATGTGGCCACGATTTATTAGCCTCGCCAGATCCGGATCGGACCGCAATCCATATGCACAAAATTCGAACGGGCATAGCTGCCAACGCCACCGGCATTGCATTTTGCCGCCGCCTGTGCTATTTCACCCACGCTGCGCGAGGCCAATCGCAGATCGGCAGCCTGGCCTTCCATGTGCAGCGAGTTTTTCGCTACGCCCTCGGACCGGGTGCGCAGCATCGCATTGGTCTGCGGGCTGCGATATCCCGATAGCAACATATAGGGTTCATTTGAGTCCATCATGTTGTGCGCCGCAGCCATGATGTCGATCGTGCGCAAATCAATCGATTTCACCTGATCCGTGCGCCAATCCCGCATGAAGTAGCTTATTTCCCTGACCGCATCCTTGATATAGTCGCCGTCAATCCAGTATATCGTATCGATGCGCTCGCCGGTGCGGTCAGAGTACATGCGCACCCGACGAATATCACCTCCCCCGCGCAAGAAACCTGCCGCTCTTGAGAGTGTCGGGGTTGCAATTACCGCTGTTGCGGCAAACACACCGATTAGCGAGCGTCGCGAAAGCCCGCCGGATTTTATCTGCCTCATATACCTTACCCCCCGTGGTTTGTTATGCCTGACTCACGCGATGTTACGCTACGTTGCAATCGGTTTCTATACCTTCCTGGTGCAATTATACACAGCTGAATTTCGTTATACACAGTTGAATTTCGTGAACCACGCACAGTTTGCGTATGAACAGTGAACCAAGGAATTTCGGCGGTTTTTCGCGCAAAACATGTCGATTTTGCAACTTTATTAACCTTTTTGCCCGGAGATGAGCCCGAAGATGAGTCTGTGTACCAGTACAGCTGGATTTATTGAAATTATTCAGCACTACCTTCGACGCGCGTGCGGCTGATTGCGACGGCCCTGCTGTTACTGCTGCCGATTGCGGTGGCGGCACAGGTCAACATGTTCAAACAGACCATTGCCCATAGGGCGCAGGGCGCGGCCTTGATTGATGCATTGCGCAACGTATCCACCCACGGATTGCCTGCGGCGCGATATGATGTTGCCGGACTGATGCGCAGACGGAACAAGAACTGGCCCGCCTGGATGTCCAACTGACCCAAACCATCAAACCATGTTGTGCAACGGGTGTACCGGTGCCGTCGCAGATCGATCCCGGCATCGTGCGTCAGATTCCCTATCGGGACCGCATCGCCTATCTGTCAGATTTTATCGCGAGTTAGCCGGATGCGTTTTTGCCGACTTGGCACCAAAGTCGCGCGAATACCGGCGGCTGATGGAACGCCGATTGGCGAGTGGCGGCTGGGCCCCCTGTGGTTGGTGCCAACACATTGGTACCCGGACAGCGCGGGTCCCGAGGCCATCACGCTGCGCAACCGGTTGATCGCGATGGGCTATATGCCCCTGCCGCGAATCCAGATTATGGCCCAGAACTGTCGAATGCGGTCCATGCTGTTCAGGCCGCGCAGTCGTAGCCGATCCCGAAACGTCTCACCCGGACAACTTCTGCGAGGGATTTTGGTCGCGATGGAGCGGGAGCAGTGGCTGAACCGTGATCATGAAACACGGCACATTCTGGAAAATCTTACGGATTTTCATGTCAAAATCATGGATCAAGACCGGGCGAGGTTCCAAACGCGTTCAGTCATCAGCAAGAACCATATCGACCGGCACAGCCCGGAATTTTCTGATGTCATGGAATATCTGCCGATAACGCGGGCCGACAGCCGCCAGGCAAACGTAACGCGCTAGGTTTAGTAAAGTTCAGGGTCCCCAACAAACACAAGATATATCTACGTGACACGCCGGGAACGGCGCTGTTCAGTCAGGAAAGCCGTGCCTATTCACATGGCTGCATCCGTCTGGCCGATCCCGTTGATTTTGCTTATGCACTGTTGGCTGTACAGTCCAATGATCTCAAGGCCGGGGTTTCATCGGATCCTGAACGCGGGACACGAAACAAAAACTTGATTTGGGAAAACCGGTGCCGGTACACTTGATACATCGTACTACCTTTACCACCCGAAAAGGGCGAGATGCGGTATCGTCACTACGATGTCTATGGGCGTCTATGGGCGGGACGCAAAAATCTGGCAGACACTATCGCAGGCAGGGCTGGCGACAGGAGCAGTTCGCGAATAAGCACGTCGGCAACTGTACCCAAAGGCCAGAAATCTGATATGCCGTACACAGTTCAGGCAATCGCCGACGCCATTTCCGCCACTGCCTTAGGCGAGACTGATCTGCGGATTGATGAGGCACCCGCCGATGCGGGTCCCCATGATCTGGCGATAGCCATGCTACCGAAATATGCTGAACGATTGGCCGAAGGGTCTGCTCAGACCGCCATATTGTGGGCCGGGGCAGATTGGCAATCGTATGGCCTGCGCGCGGCCATCCTGGTGTCGCGGCCCCGGATGGCGATGTCCGGCATCACCACGATGCTGGATACTGGCCAGGGATTGGTGCAACCCGGCATTCACCCGACCGCCATCATAGATGACCGCGCCGTTTTGGCTAATGATGTGGCGGTAGGCGCTTTTGCAGTGATCGCGAGCAACGCCCAGATCGGCGCGGGCAGCGTGATCGGACCGCATGTCACCATTGGGCCGGATGCCCGGATCGGACCGGGCACCAATATTCGCGATCATGTCAGCATTGGTGCCCGCGTGGTGATCGGCCGGAACTTTCGTGCACAACCCGGTGCGCGCATTGGGGGGGATGGGTTCTCCTATGTCACGCCCGAGATGTCCGCCGTAGAAATGGCCCGTGCCACCATGAAAGACCAGGGCACTGCCAAATCCCAGGCTTATTGCCGCATCCATTCGCTAGGGGCGGTCACCATCGGTGACGATGTCGAAATGGGCGCTAATTCGACCATCGACAATGGCACGATCCGGGACACGGTAATCGGCGACGGCACCAAGATCGACAATCTGGTGCATGTTGGACATAACACCCGCGTGGGACAGAATTGTCTGCTATGTGGCCAAACCGGAATTTCCGGATCGGTTGAGATCGGCAATTTCGTGGTGTTGGGCGGACAGACCGGCGTGGCCGACAACCTGTTTATCGGGGACCGCGTGATTTCCGGCGGTGGTACCAAAATCCTGTCCAATGCACCGGCAGGCCGGGTCCTGTTGGGCTATCCCGCGATCAAGATGGACCTACACACCGAAATCTATAAGGCTCAGCGCCGCTTGCCCCGGCTGTTCAAAGACGTGGCCGCCTTGAAGAGGGCGGTTTTCAAACCTGATCCTGGCGACTAAAATCGGAGGAACATTGAATTTCTGGAGGACCGGGCCGTGAGTGTGCAAGAGAAGATCATCGCCATTATTGCCGAACAGGCGGTATTGGAAACTTCGGATGTGACACTGGCCAGCACGCTGGAGGATCTGGGTATTGACAGTTTGGGCCTGGTCGAAAGTATCTTTGCCATAGAGGAGGAATTTGACATATCGGTGCCGTTCAACGCCAACCAGCCTTTGGAAAGCGATTTCGACATTTCCAGCGTCGCCGCCATCATCTCCGGAATTGAACAGCTTTTATCCGAACAAAAATAGCGGAACGAGGCGATGAATCGGGTTGTGATCACCGGGGCCGGAACCATCAACGCTCTGGGTCATTCGGTTTCCGAAACCTTTACCGCGATGCAGGATGGCCGCTGTGGCATCGGCCCGCTGGAGTTTCGCGATGTTGACCGGCTGGACATCAAAATCGGTGGGCAGATCAGGGGGTTCGAGGCCGAACGGCGGTTCAATCGCCAGCAAATGACGCTGTATGACCGGTTCACCCAGTTTACGCTAATAGCGATGAAAGAGGCAATTGCCCAATCCGGGCTGGAGTTCAGCGGAGAATTGGCCGCGAAATCGGGGGTTATTCTGGGCACGGCCGGGGGGGGTGTTGGTACATGGGATGCGAACTACCGCTCTGTCTACGAAGACGGCAAGAACCGTGTACATCCGTTCGTTGTGCCAAAATTGATGAACAACGCTGCGGCCAGCCATGTGTCGATGGATTACAACCTCAAGGGACCGGCCTTTACCGTATCAACCGCCTGCGCGTCGTCGAACCACGCGATGGCCCTGGCGTTTCAGATGGTGCGCAGCGGTCTGGCCCCGGCGATGGTGACCGGCGGGTCGGAAAGCATGCTTTGCTTTGGTGGGGTTAAAGCCTAAGGATGCCTGCCGCCCGTTCAGCGCTAACCGAAACGGGATGGTCCAGGGCGAAGGTGCGGGTGTTTTCGTGTTTGAAGAATATGCGCATGCGGCCAAACGCGGGGCGGATATTTTGTGCGAGGTAATTGGCTTTGGCATGTCCTCGGACGCCGCGGACATCGTGATGCCCAGCAAACAAGGGGCGGCACGCGCGATCACGGGCACCCTGACCGATGCCCGGATTACGGCATCAGAAGTGGGCTATATAAATGCCCACGGCACGGGGACTGCGGCCAACGACAAAACCGAATGTGCGGCGGTTGCGGATGTCTTTGGCCCGCACGCGGATGACCTGATGATAAGCTCGACCAAATCGATGCATGGTCACCTGATCGGCGGGACGGGGGCGGTGGAAATGCTGGCATGTATCCTGGCCCTGCGGGACGGGGTGATCGCGCCCACGATCGGATACGAAGAACCAGACCCCGAATGTGCGTTGGATGTTGTACCAAATGTCGCGCGCGAGGCGAAAGTGACGGTCGCGTTGTCCAATGCCTTTGCCTTTGGCGGGTTGAACGCGGTTCTGGCGATGCGCAAAGTCTAGCGTTCCAGGACCAGTCCGGCGGGACGCGGATCAGTTGGCGACCACATCCACAACGTTATAGGCGGCGGTGAACCCGCTAAGCGACATATCCAGCGTAACCAACTGTTCCGGTGCCTGGGCCGGGCGCAGCGACACCTGCGCCAAATTTCCGTGCCGGAACGCATCCACATCGGCCTGGGTAAGACCAATCCGTGCCACACAGCCGATCTGTTCGCAAAAGGAATAGGCATACCGCCTAGCCGTCCCACCATCGACCGAAATGGTCAACTGGGCTGTGAGCAAGGTTTCCAGCGGCACCATAATCGTGGCCCCGGCGACGGCCTGACCGCCATTTTCCAGGCGGAATATCAACACCTCGGCAACCGGGTTGTTCGTATTGTCCCTCAACACCTGCATCATCGAACAAGGATCTGTTTCCTGATCCGTTTTCAAACAGACCAGATCCCAGTCATTATATGCCTGTTTTACATAGCGCGCGCCCAATTGCAGACCCTGTTGAACTGGCTGACCCAGGTCCAGCTGCGGCGGTATCTGATCTACCGGGGCACCCGGTCCTTCAGAATCGACTTGGGCCGAAATGGGCGTGATCACCAAAAGGTTGATGATAAAAAAACAGACGTTCAGGCTGCGCAACATGGGTATCTCTGCGTTTATCAACGTGCCGGGTACGGGGTTTAGCATGCGTCAAAAGGGCTGTCAGGCCAGAAAGAACACGCGCGGGACAGATTTCACGTGTTTCCGAGCACACGAACGTGGCCAAAAGATTGGTATGGAACCACGGGGCTCACTTACGGGGGGCTCACGTACATTTGTGTCTACACTAAATCCACCAGCCCAAATTGCCACCATGCGCGGGACCTTACAAGGGCGCATTCCGCCGGTCAATGGCTTTGGCACGTGAATTCAGCGAATCTGCCACTTGAAACCCTGCGAATCGCCGAAAAACGCTGTGCTCGAAGGCGCGGCTGGCCTGACAGGGAGGACGCTGCCCACCGGTATCAGGCCCGGCAGACAGTTTCGATGATCGCGGGCACAGGGTACGTTTGCATGGGTGTGGCGCGAATGTCGGTAATCACAGATCAAGCAGCAGTGGGCAAGCAGGGGCCGGGTCTGGACGATGCCAATCGTCACGGACTGGTCACGGATGCCATCGGGGTTGGTAAAATTGTGGCACTGCAAATTCTGGCGGAAGGGGGGTCGATGCGGGTGTGTCTGTGGTGACCTGTCCAGGCTGGCGGATGAGGAGTCGGGACAGGACAAGCTGCACGATGCTTTCACGGGCTGGAACGTCAAAATCAACGTTAACGATTCTAGCTATCGTGCCGTTCCGGTCTGTTTTTGGGGCCTGTTCGGGGACCAAGGATAGCTGCAATCGCTGTTGATCTGGATCGGCAAAAACCGGAGCGAGATTTCCCTCTACTACAGCAATATCTTTACAGCGTCGATCAGAGCGATTCAGAATCGTTTGCTGGTGCTGGATAATCAAGAGCGCGCCAAACGCTTTGACGAATTCACCTTGGGGCTTCTGCCGTGGATGGACGGGGCAAGGCTGCCGACAAATTATTATAGTGGCATCTTGTTAATAGTGGCATCGGGGCTGTATGCCGCGTTTCTGCTGTGGCTGACCAGCGAGCTGTTCGAGGAATTACGTTGAAATGGGCACCCCCGGCTAGTGCTGTTCTTTGACGACATGCATTTGCTGTTTGATGACACACCCAAGTCCCTAGTGGACAAGGTCGCCCGGCTGATCCGGTCCAAGGGGATCGGGGTTGTATTCCGCCTCGCAGAATCCGACATGTATCACCGCCCTGGCACTAGTACGCCGTATCCGTCCGGGCCGCCTGTGCCGCCTGTCAGGCCGCCGCGTGACCGCCCTGCCCCCGCTCGATCCGGCGGCCCGGTCGGCGATCTGGGGCGTCAGTGGCTCCGGCAAATCCACGCTGGCCCGCCAATGGGCCGCGGACCGCGCCGTGGTACTGATCGACCCGACAGGGCCGGACGCGCCAGCACTGGCCCGGACATTCGCCCCGTTGCCCGGCCTGACCCTGCTTAGCCCCCCTACCCCTTCGGCCTGCACCGCGGCGCTGCATCAGGCGTTTTTGGCCAGTGCCGCCCGAACCCCGGTGACGGTCATTGCCGACGAGGCCCCGTTCTTCCTGGCCAAGCCGACGGCGGCAACCCTCAAAATCTGTTACCAGGGCAGGCATCGCGGCTTTGGGCTGTTGTTGGCCGGGCAACGACCGTCCGCCGTCGCCCCCGAAGTCCGGTCACAAGTCACACGGACGGTTTACCTCCGCCTGACTGACCGGGCGGACCTGAACATTGTCGCCGCATCCAGTCGCCAGTTGGCCGCCGATTTGCCTGGACTTTCCCCCGGCGATTGGCGACTCTGGCCGCCGGAGTGATTCAGCCGGTACCGAGGCCGAATCGCTTCACCAATCGGAAATCAGGCCGATTTACCCCGCAAACCGCCAATTTGGCCCTTCAAATCTGCTCTGTCCTCGCGTTCAGCCCCGTTGTCCCGTGCTATCGGGCACGAGCGCGAGTTCTGACGCGGCTTCAATCACAATCCCACCGTTCGACGCTGCCGGTCCGCTTGTAGATGCAGGTCCCGCAATCCCACCGTTCGATCTGGCTGCCGACCCGCCGTATCAGGGTGCAGCCGGTCAGGTCATACCCGCGCGGCGGCGGGCGGGGCACCGGATAGCCCGGCACGATGATTTGCTGATTGAACGTGTTGGCCGCTGGCCGGTCAGGCGGCAATGGCTCCAGGTCCCATTCCGGGTCCGCGCATTCGGCCAAGGCCTCATAAGTATCGAGCCGGTAGACTGGGTCCTGTATCCGGCGGGCGATCCGGCGGGCATCCTCGTACAGGGCGCGGTTGCCACTGCACGCCAGTTCCTCGACAATGTCCGCCTGGTAGCTGTCTTCGTACCAATCCGCAGCCGCGCCGGTACCCAGCACCAGGGCGGCAATCATCGTGGCCAGCCTGTTCATGACTCGCCCTCCGGTTTCCGTCCAGTATTCCAGTCGGCAATCAGGCTCATTGCCCCGCCGTAGCTGCCTGCCAGCTTCAGCGCTTTAAAGAACCGGATGTCCGACGGCGTCAGTTCGTTCTTGAGCTTGTCTTTTGCCGCTTTCCAGTCCGGAAAGTTCTGCGCCTCGCTCATGGCCTTCCGCCATTTGGCCTGCTCCTGCTCCTCGTTGACCATTTCATTCTCCCTGTTCGTTGCCCGAATCTGCCTTCGGGTTATCAACGCTTTCGTTCATAACTTGCCCTCCGGTTTCCGTCCAGTATCCCAATCCTTCATCAGCCTGATTGCGCCGTCGTAGCTGCCCGCCAGTTTCAGCGCCCTGGTGAACCGGCGCAGCTCGGCCTCCTCGTTCCCGGTCAGTGGCCTTGCAAACTTTGGCCCCCCGTCGCCCCCGTCGCCATCCCGTGCCTCGCGCCTGGCGGCCTGTCGGGCGCGTTCGCCTCTGGCCCGGGCGTTGTCCCCAAATCCGCCTTCGCCGCGACTAGCGGCGGCCGATTCAGACGTGCCGACAGGCGCGTCGTCGATGGATTCAATTGGGAATCTGGATGGGGCGGTATTATGCCGCCCTTTATCGGAGATCATCAGCCGATATGTGGGCGCGTTCCCGCGCCCGCCGCGCTGATGCTCGACCGCGTCGATGGACCCTTCGGCCTTCAAAAATCTCAGTGCATTGCCAATGCAGGTTCTTTTGAGCCCGGTCATCTTGGCGATCTGCCGCTTCGTGATTCTGACCTCTGCCCGCCAACACAGCACCATCAGCACCGCACGCGCGCTGTGCTTGCTAGTCGAGGCACCCGGTACGCGGTTCAGGTACCGGCGCGGCTGGTACTGGCGGTGACTATCAGCGCTCATAGTCGTTGCGCTCGTCTATTGGTTCCCAGGCGAACCCGGGCAACGGTGACCGGTCCATGATTCCGTCCCGCTTCATCGCCATGGCCGCCCGGAACACGGTCGCCTTTGGCCGCATCAGGAACTCGGCGGCGCGGCTGTAGCTCCAGCCTTGGCCGCGGACCAGGACCTTGATCAGGTCCTTTTAAAACTCGGTGACGGCTTTAGCGCCTTTTGTGCGTGGCATGGTGCGAATCTCCTTGCCATGACGATTCGCTTTGTCTATTGTTTGAAACATCCTAGGACGGCCCTACCCTCCGCAGCATTCGGATTCGCTTCTGATCAGCCGGGCGGACTAGGTAGGGCACCCAACCAAAGTACCACCTCACTTTTCCGCATATAACATATACTACAAAATACCTCTGCATCAGTGGAGGGTTGCGCACAAACCATCATGTGGACTGGTGTGATCCCTTCTGGCCTCGCCAGGGGGGAGAATCTTCGCCCGACCCGACGGGGGCTGTACGGTAAGGCGAGGCGACCCGTACGGGCCATTTTCAGGCCAGATATTCCCCGGGCGAATCACTTCACTCGTAAAGCCCCATTAAACACCCCTGCAATGACGGTTAATCCCCGCTTCCCGGGACCCTTGACCCCCATATTTTGTCGCGGATTCCGACCCTGAAATCCCGGGTAAAAATCGGCTCCTGGACCCTTCCGCACCCGGGTTTTCTCGACCGTTCCGGCACCTGAAATCCCCGGTAAAGATCGGCTTTTCCGTCCCATCCTCGCCCCGGTTTGGCCGGGATTGGGCAAATTACCGTCGCAAGGCCCATTTTGACCCCGCCCGCGCACCGGTCACAGCACCCCCGCCAACCCCCTGATTAGACGCGTTTTCCCGCTCCCCCGCCGCCTTCAGCCGCCTTCAGCTGCCCTCAGCCGGATTGGGTATTATTTCTGTCGTTCTACACATCAACCCGGTATGCTCCCGGGAGGCGGTTCAGGGGTGGTTTGATGCACCTGTTTTGTGCGGTTCATGTCGAACGCGATTCGGATCGGTGAAGACGAGGTTCTGACCAGGATTGACGCCCTAATGGACTGGCGGTGGTTTTCGCCGACACGCAAGTTCGGGTTGGCGGGCAGTGGTTACGGACCCCGCGACCCGAAGCTGGAGCACGCGCCCTCAATTGCGGTTAGATTTCATGCTGTTTTGCGGTCTCGACCTCTTTGCGTCTGTGCCCGATGCGACGACCCATTGCCGTTTTCGCAACCCACGATGACCTTCTGGCCGGGGTTTGCCGTCAGATCGGGGATCACGGGCCGAAGCGGTGGAAAGTGCCGCCCCGCCCCAGCAACCATAGTGACGCGCCGCAAGACCGGGCCGAAGAGCAGGCCCCCGACGATCCAAACGTGCACTCCAAACGTGCATTTCAGTGCCGACACGCAAGCGCGGTGGGTCAGGAACGGTGCGAAGCGTACAAGGTGAAATCCACCGGCTTTCCTCGACAAGGTCCAAACGGGTACCTGCGAACCGGGCCAGGAGCTCCGGGTTTGATACCATGGTCAAAGGGGCGAACGCGCGGGTGAGTATTGGCCGACAAGGCCTATGCCAGCAAAGCCAACCGGGATGCCCTGCGCGGTTGCCACCGTGACGGGATCATGCGAACGGCCGCCCGTCATCGACCCCTGCGGGCTTCGGGAAAACGCGGGGCAGGCTGAACTCCAAATGCTGATTGAGGGATTGAGCAATGCCTATGCCACGATGCCGCGCCGCCCGATAGTTCGGGCTGGCAAAAACAAAACACCCAGCTGGCGCTGGTGGCAATCGGGCAGAACCTGCCCCGCAAACACCGACAATCGCATAACCAGACCACCAAAACCACTTTGCCCAATGTTTTGCCCGATGTAAGGCCAGCGGACCGGACAGAATGGCCAAATCAAAGTGTTCGCCGAACATCACGCGCTCACGCAGAGATCTTTGGAAAGCGTGGCTGCGTTGGTGCCAATTCAGTGACGTTGCGCTGTGCAGACCTGCCTGGCCCTATACATTTGTATGCCTGTGTCCAGGCTTTCGCAGCCGCTGATAGGTTCCCGCGTGGGCGGCAACCACGCGTCATGTCGACTGGGGAACATATATTGGCAAATATTGTGGAACTCTTGAATCCACCGTTCAAACCCGTTTTGAGTGGTTCCGAGGGTACTATGTTGGCTGCATTGAAAGTGCAATCGCGGCCGCACAACCGACCATCAAGACCATCAAGATGATGTGGCAACCATATTGGGTATTTGCGGATACTGAGGTCAACCGGGTGGAGTGGGGCTAACCAAACGGGGAATGCAACGAAGTGAACCAGGCACACGTGGTTTTTCAGCATGCAAGCGGCTTTGTCGCACAAATCGGGTGAGAGACGCACACATTCCCGTTCCCCGGCCCGTTCCCCGGACGGAGTGCTGCACGCAATGCATCCTGGTCTCGACACGGGCACGGCGGTGGTATCCGCTGCATCACCGCCGGATGGTGCGACCCCGGGAACGCACAGGCATTGACCGCCTCATTCCGGGCGATGGCACCGGTGCTTGTGGACCTCCAGGGTTTGGCATATTTCACGGGGGTATGACAGCATAAGCACCGCGTGCTGCAATGGCATCATGGCATTTGCGGGTGTCTTGGACCTCTGCGGTTACTGATCCGATGTCCTGACCCACAGGAATCCGGTCGGGCAACTCTGGCAGCATGGGCGCGTCACCAACCTTCGACTGCCCGGCCCGCCAGCCGTATCCCCGTTAATTCCGATGTTGTATTCTGTGCCGGATGTGGCGATGCTTGCGAGCGCGTTTCATTCGCCTTCACCCCCGGTCTTGATACCGGTGCTATCAATCGATGAGTCCGCTCGGGCCGGTTCCGCCGCGATATAGCAGGCTCACGCCGGGTGTTTGTCGGCGGTGGTACGGGATCCTGCAAAGCGACACCGCCCGGTGGTCCAGACCAACCAACCGCAAAAGGCGTTCCACAAAGCCCGCAGTTTGTCAGACAGGACGTTTAGCGTCAGGCATGTCCGGGTTGCGGCAGCGCTGAACCGTTGTTGTCGCCCGCGTTTGCCTACCCGGACCCTCCCGGGGTCGCACCGGATTGATAACGCTTCGCGTCGCTCCGGGCTGTTATTGCAGGACGACCGGTTCGTGGTTGCGTACTTTGCACGCGCCCAATTGCTCACACCTCTCGGCTACTACGATGGATGCAAACAGTGAGCCACTCACAGCATTTATGAAGCAAAATTTATGAAGCAAAGTCGGTCATTGGCTCGCTCCATTATGCACCATAAGGGCCTACGGCACCGCAAGCCCGACCAAGATTACATTCAAAACCAAAATTTGACCAGATATCATTTAATGCCCAGACCTGAGATCATAGCTGCAGGTTAGCGCGGATCCATTGACTGGATCAAACGCTCATCACAGGAGGCCACGCGCAGGATGTTTGTAGTACCCGGGATGTTGAACGGGACACCCGCAATCACCACGATCTGATCGCTTTCTGTGGCAAACCCACCGGCACGCGCGGCGCGCACGGCGTTGATCACGGCCATCTTGAACCGATCCAGGGTCCCGGTCATCACGCAATAGGTGCCCCAGCTCAGCACCAGCTGGCGTACGGTCTGGCGCATGTTTGTCAGTGCGATGATTGGCACACCGGGCCGCTCGCGGGCAATCAGGTGTGCGGTGGTGCCGCTTTGCGTGAAACAGCAGATCGCTTTGACTTCGGTAGTTTCGGCAATTTCCCGTGCGGCAGCCACGATTCCATCGGCGATGCTCGACTGGCGCCCGCCGCGCGAGGCGGCGATGATCTGTTCGTATGTCGGGTCTGCCTCGACTTCGATTGCGACATTGTTCATTGTGTTCACTGCCTCGACAGGAAAGCTGCCTGCTGCGGATTCGGCACTCAGCATGATGGCGTCCGTGCCTTCGTAGATGGCGGTGGCCACATCCGACACCTCCGCCCGCGTTGGCATCGGGCTTTCGATCATGCTTTCCAGCATTTGGGTTGCTATGATTACCGGTTTGGCGGCGGCACGGCATTTGCGCACCAATCGTTTCTGAATCGGCGGTACGGCGTGTACGGGCAGTTCAACGCCCAAATCGCCCCGGGCCACCATTATTCCATCAGAGGCATCCAGGATTTCGCTGAAATGCTCGATGGCCGCAGGCTTTTCAATCTTGGATAAGATTGCCGCGCGTCCATCGACCAAACTGCGGGCTTCATACACATCCGCAGGACGTTGGATAAAAGACAACGCCAGCCAATCCACCCCCAAAGCACAGGCAAATTCCAGATCGGCACAGTCTTTTTCCGACAACGCGGCTAAGGGCAGAACCACATCCGGAACATTGACACCTTTGCGGTTTGAAATGATACCACCCACAGTGACCTCGCAATTGGCGAAATCTTCGCCATATTCCAGAACCTTCAGACGTATTTTCCCGTCATTGACCAAAAGCCGCGCACTGCACTTCAATGCGGCAAAGATTTCCTTGTGGGGCAGGCAGACACGATTCATGTCGCCCTCTGTTGGATCCAGATCCAGCCGGAACCGGGCACCATCCACTAGTTCTTCGGCCCCGTTTGCAAATGTGCCAACCCGTAGCTTTGGCCCCTGTAAGTCGGCCAGAATTGCAATCGGGCTATCTAGGTCTTTTTCGACCTGACGGATGATTTTGTGCCGTTCTTCGATTTCTTCGTGTCTGCCGTGGCTCATATTCAGCCGAAACACATCCGCCCCGGCTTCGTGCAGTGTGCGGATGACATCATAGGTACTTGATGCCGGACCTAATGTGGCCACGATCTTAACATTCCTCTGACGACGCATCCGCCCTCTCCTATGACCCACGTATTAGCACCAACAGCACCGGTTGTCTTATGGTCGAATTCCAACAAACCGGCAACCGTCGTAACTATGTAGTAAAAGAGATAACATCCGCGTGACATACATCCCGTTTATCCCGTCTCTTTTACACGGTGACGATACAGTACACACTGGATTCTGAACACGCCACCAACATAGTTTCTCAGGATGTTGCAAACTGTCTGCAGCGGACATGTTCCAGGCACGTTGCTTATGATCTGGACACTTGCGGCGTGGCAACGCGGTTGGCCAATCTTTTGGGCGCATCTGCGATTGGTGATTGATCCGAATCGGGGGCCGACGATCCTGCATTGTTGATGCATGACCTGTATCGGCGGAAGAAAAGCACTATGGTTCGTTCCGCTCATCGCCCTACGTCCGTTCCAAATCGGCGGCGATCCGAAAATCCGGCAGGCGGTACCCGGCTCTTCACGGCCGGGCAGGCGTTTCTGCCAGGTGCCCCACTCTTGCCGGATCCGCCATCGCCGTCTGGGCTCCGACCCATCCATCCGTCACTGGGTGGCAGGTTTACGCACGGAATATGGCTTCGCCTAGCGATTCCGCGATGCCTGGTTCTCGCTTCTGTGCTGAACAGACCGAGAGGTTAGTCTAGCCGGAGTGGCTGCTCACAGCCAGGATCATAACGCTTCGATGTAGAGTGCGCAAAAGGGCTAGGTGTACCGCCTCGAAGGCGATTTTGCGCTAAGCGCGAAACGGGTTGCGGCTGTTTGGCGAACTATTTGCCCGGCGTGTTCACCAGACCAAAACGCCTAATATGGTCTGATCGTTGGTACGACCGTTGTCGAAGTGTAGTTGTAGTTAATGTCGGGCCGTTTGCTTTGCCCGGCAATGACTAAACCATCATCCAGCTTTTGATCATCACATGTGAATGTATGAACTTCTTCTGCTGTCCATGCATTGACATCGTTGCCGCCTTTGTAATTAGCGAATTTTCCAAATTGAGCGCAATGCCCTATGGCTTTATCCCACGCCTCCGCTGTCAATGTCGGAACGTAATCATATGCAGAATAGCGAAACGATATTATGTTTTCAGATGCGTAGTCCTGCACAGGTGGCGATGGTGTGCATGCCGCTGTGACAGCTATTGCTATAGCTGCACAGATAACGCCTGGAAGTTTCATTTTTAGTCCCCTAGTTCGTGTTGGTATGTTCTTTTGATCAGGCAGGGAAACAAGCCGCTGGCACATTGCGTCCGCAAAGTGGCGCTCACTTTTGTGCCTGAAGGCGTCAAAAACCAGAATACCAGTTTTTGCATCTCCGCCCTGCGTCATATTGATCGATTTCCATATTCCGATCTTGTCCACACATCACAAATCAGATTACGCGTTATCAACGCCGCAGTAAATCCCCAGAATTCCCTCGGTAATTTTTCCCACTTTCGGGACCCGGTGGCTTTGTTGCACAAATGCTGTGAGGGGTTCGCCGTTTGAACCCAGCGTGATAGCCGAGAGGTGTGAGCAACTGGGCGCGTGCAAAATACACAATCATGAACAGGTCGTGCTGCAATGAGCACCCGGGGCGACGTGGAACATTACCGATCCGGTTCGACCCCGAGATGATCCCGGGGCAAACGCGGGCGACAAAACAGCACGGGCTTTGTGGAACGCCTTTTGCGGCTGGTCGGCCTGTGGACCGGGCGGTGTCGTATTGCATGCCCCTGTGCCGCCGCTGACAGATACCCGGCGTGAACCTGCCATATCGCGATCAAGCCGACCCGAGCCGACGCATCACCGGTATCAAGGCCGAGGGTAAAGGCGAATGAAACACGCGCACACATCACCACACCCGACACAGAATACGACATCGGGATTGACCAGGACACGGCTGGCTGTCCGGGCTGTCGAAGGTTACTGATGCGCCCATGCTGCCAGAGTTGCCCGACCGGATTCCTGTGGGTCAGGACATCGGATCAGGGCCGCAGATGAAGCCCAAGACACCGGCAAATGCTATGCGTCGATGCCATTGCAGCACGCGGTGCTCATGCCGTCATACCCCCGCGAAACATGCCAAACCCCGAAAGCCGCACAAGCGCGGGTACCATCGCCCGGAATGGGACGGCCAGTGCCTATGCGTTCCTGAGGTCGCGTCTCTGGCGGTGACGCAGCGGATACCACGGCCGTGCCCGTGTCGAGACCGGGATGCACCGGGACGCATTGCGTGCGGCAAAGCCTGATGGGCGGGGTCCGCAGGACGAAATCCGCACCCGGCAGCACCGTGCCCAACCGCGACACCGCCCCTGGCATACCCGTCATAGAGGCCCTGGCATGACTCCGCCCGGGGAAAGGGGGACGTCCGACCCTCACCCGATTTGTGCAACAAAGCCCGCCCCGGTGACGAGCCAAGCTATAGATGCACCGCTACCTCCTTTCCGTTTTTTAGCGAGGGCGGTGGTGTGATAGGCGCGTTTGTACGGAACCGAGGTTTGTCGTGTCACACGACGCCCGCGAAGAGGGTCACCGCATGGAACTGTATTATCGCCCATCGCACAATGCGATTGACGAACGAGCCGCCCGGCGGCCCGACACCGTGAACCTGTCGACCCACGGCTTTACTCCTCAGAGCTGCACAGCTGCCCACCGCGCGCCCTTGGCAGGTAGAGCTCCTATCGGCTGTGGAGAGGCGGCTGGCTGATTCGCTGATCAGCATTTTGCGCCATGATGATGTGCTGACCATCGGGGACGACGAACCCTAGAACAGGCATCTACCCGGCGGTTCCATTGACACCCATGCCATTCGTCCATGGAACTTGAACACCTTGATCGAACTGCGCAACGATTTAACCCATATGCCCAAGGATCAGGTCGCTTGGGCCCAACACTGGCTACAGCCGTGTTGCTGCTCATGCAGCGGCATGTACAATTCGGCTCGTGACAATCGGTGCCACCATTCCTAGATAACGTCCGAGTATCGCAGGAGAGACACATGGACCCGCAAATCCAGATCGAACTCGAAGCCGCCGTATTCCGGCGTTTGCGCCAGCATCTGATGCAGAACCGCATCGACGTTCAGAACATCGACATGATGAATCTCGCCGGTTTTTGCCGAAATTGCCTCAGCCGCTGGTACCAAGAGGCTGCCGCCGAACAGAACATCACACTGACCAAAGACGAAGCGCGCGAGACGTTCTACGGCATGACGATGGCCGAATGGAAAGCCAATTATCAGACCGAGGCGACGCCGGACCAAAAGGCGGCATTTGACATCGCGTTTCAGAAAAACGTCGGCAAGCCGTCCTAGCTTTTTCGTTCTGGATGATTACATTGGCCCTCGCCGACCCGCACTTTTTATGGCCATACCCGTTCTGACCGAGACGGGATACAGGCATGCCGATCACACTTCATAGCTAGGGCACAACGACTCCGAAAGTCCGGGCGGCCATTCAGGCAAATGATGACCCCGCCCGGGTTCAAGCCGAGCAGTATGATGCCATAGGGCAACCTCGTCTGGAAGTGGTGCAACGGGATAGCGTTGAGGGCCGCAGCCCCCACCACAGCATATTTGCCGCGAACCACGCTGATATGGGCACAGGAGACCGTCATCGCGGCCCTGCACAAGAGACCGATGATTTCGGCTGATGAACTTCTGGCCGTGGTGCGGCAGTTTTTCGACCCCCAAAGAACGTGCCGCACCGGGGTTGGACCGTTGCTCGCGCCGCCATGGCACGAGCGACCCGCATGACATGAAAGCCAATGCACCCGAACCCAACCCGGGCACAGTGCCTTCAAGGCCTATGAATCCGGACGCCTTCGTATCTGTCGCGGATGGCCGATGAAACGCGCCTCCGATCTCTCTTCGTGCTCGTTGATCTAGCCACCCGTTGAGTGTTCATTCGCATCCTTAATTCAAAGACCGCTGCCCCAGAGTCTGCTTTTTGGGCAATCACCCTGACAGCAACCACCATATGTATCCTGACACTAAGAGTTGCTGGATTTATGAAATGTCTCCAACAATGTGGACCCGAGATCTCGGGCAAATAGCTCCATCAGTGCTGATTGCTGCCGTATTGCGGGTGTCGCAAAGCCGAAGTGGTTTTAGTAGCGTCCACAATGGCTTTGTTGCACAAATCGGGTGAGGGTCGGACGCCCCCCTTCCCCCGGGCGGAGTTATACCAGGGCCTCTATGACGGGTATGTCCCAAGGGCGGTGTAGCGGTTGGGGGCGGTACTGCGGATGCGGATTTCGTGCTGCGGACCCTGCCCATCAGGCTTTGCCGCTTTACCCCGACAGTTGCACGCAATGCGTCCCGGTCTCGACACGGGCACGGCCGTGGTATCCGCTGCGTCACCGCCGGATGGTGCGCCCCCGGGAACGCGCAGGCATTGACCGCCCCATTTCGGGCGATGGCACCCGCGCTTGCGCGGCTTTCGGGGTTTGGCATGTTTCACGGGGTTATGACGGCATGAGCACCGCGTGCTGCAATGGCATCGACGCATAGCATTTGCCGGTG
>JACOMT010000033.1 GCA_014623385.1 Paracoccaceae bacterium | reverse complement strand
GGGCGGGGGCACCCAGCATCACGGTCATGCCCTCGACGGTCGCCACAACCCCGCTCCCCGGCATGGCACGCATATTGGTGGCGGCAGGCACCCCTGCCGGGGCCGCCCCGACAATGGCGCGGGCGATGGGATGTTCCGAGCCCGCCTCCGCCGCTGCGGCCAGTACCAGCACCCGATCCCGACTCCAGCCCTGTACCGGCCGGACAGTTGTCAGTTTTGGGCACCCCTGGGTCAGCGTTCCGGTTTTGTCAAAGGCAAACACCCGCGCCTCGGCCAGGGCCTGTAACGCAGTACCCTTGCGAAACAGCACGCCCATATCCGCTGCCCGCCCCGTACCAACAATTATCGAGGTTGGCGTTGCCAGCCCCATTGCACAGGGGCAGGCGATGATCAAAACCGACACGCCTGCCACCAGCGCATGAACCAGCACCGGTTCGGGTCCAAAGGACAGCCATATCAGCACTGTCACAACGGCGATGACCAAAATGACCGGAACAAAAACGCGGGTCACCCGGTCGGCCAGCGCCTGAATCGGCAGCTTGGTTGCCTGCGCCTCTTCCACCAGACGCACAATCTGGGACAGCATGAGCGCCGCACCGACGCGCGTCACCTCAAACCGAAAGCTGCCGGTGCCGTTGATCGTCCCGCCGATCACCGCATCGCCCACGCCTTTGGCGACCGGTACAGGTTCGCCGGTGATCATCGCCTCATCGACATAGCTCTGCCCGTCTGTCACACGGCCATCCGCCGGGATACGATCGCCGGGCCGGATCTGGATCAGATCGCCCGCCACGAGCTCGGCAACAGGGCGGTCAACCGGACCATCCTCTGTTTCGACCCGGGCCCTGGGCGGCTGTAAATCGACCAGACGCCGGATAGCAGCACCAGTCTGGACATGGGCTCGCGCCTCTAGCCACCGGCCCAGCAGAATCAGGGTCAGGATGACCGCCGCTGACTCAAAATACACCGCGCGGCTGGCAGCGGGGACCACCGATGGCAACCACAGGACAATGGTGGAATACAGCCACGCCGCCCCGGTCCCCAAGGCGACCAGGCTGTTCATGTCCGGGATGCGGCGCAGCAAGGCGGGCAGGCCACGGCGGAACAACAACGCGCCCGGGCCCGCCAGGACAGCAGTGGTCAGCACAAACTGAATGAACCACGATGCCTGCTGTCCCAGCCCGGTCATCACCCAGTGCTGAATCGCGGGCACCATATGCGCACCCATCTCCAGCACCAGAACCGGCAGGGTCAGCAGACCGGCCAGCAGAGCTTTGTGCCTGACTTGTGCAATTTCCGCCTGGCTTTGATCCCCGGTACGGGACCCCACACCGGCAACCCTGGCAGGATAGCCAATCACGGCGGTGGCCTGGGCCAATGCCTCGGCGGTTGTGGCCCCGGCCAGCACACGAATATCGGCCCGACGGGTCATCAGATTCACCGCCGCTGCCACCACACCCGGTTGCGCGGTCAGGGCCGTTTCCACACGCGAAACGCACGCAGCACAGTCCATATTGTCAATGTCTAGGTTTATGACCGTTTCCACCGCCGGATAACCGGCGGCGCGCGTTGCCGACATGACGTCACCAACGGATGCCCCGGCCAATCGCACCCGGACCGTATGGCTAGCCAGATTCACAGAAACCTCTGACACGCCGTCAACCGCCTCCAGGGTCTGTTCCACTCTGGCAACACAGGACGCACAGCCCAGCCCGTCAATCCGGAACCTGAATGTGTCGGGGTGTTCACGGCACTGGCCGCCCCCGCACAAAATAGTGGTGACATCCCGTCCCAAGGCCGCTCCGTCGCTCTCAGCCATTTCGTTCCTTACCAGAAAATCAAAACCGGGCTAATAACGGTGCTGGATCTGCGTTCAGGTTCACCGGGTCCTCCGTGTGCTCTTGCCCGGTTGCTATCAGCATTGGCCGCTGGCAGCTGCCCGAGACCACTCAACCAGCTGCCTATCGCTTGCGCCTGATTGTGCCTGCTCCGCTCGCTGGTGGCTTTATGGCTCCGGGATGGCTCCGGGGTTGTTTCCTGTAATCTACACCCCATGTGGCATTTTGTTAAACCCGGACTGTAGCCCTTGCCGGGGCAGCTGTCCCGGTTCTGATTCGAAGTGGCTGTCTTGCCCTGCCAAGACCCACTCGCGCCGTCGCGCCGTTCGCGCGGACATCCTGCAAATCGCGGAACATCCTCGCAAATAACGGGTTGCCGCCCCCGGTGTCAAGCTTTGGGCACGATATTTCCTGAGGCTGTGCTAGGAATCCAGAAACGTGAATTCGGGCAATTTGGCAAATGCGGTCTTTAACGCCTCTCCCCACCCATCGGACACGCTGCGGTAATAGGGTTCATCACCCATGATCCGACCGCTGCGCCCAGATGCGAATGTGTCGGTTGTGTAGGTTTGATAATCTAATGGCAAACCGACCGACAGGTTGGATTTGATCGTACTGTCAAAACTGACAAGCAACAGCTTGATGGCCATCTCAAAGCTCATCGCGGGTTCAAAGGCGCGGACCAGAATCGGCTTGCCATATTTGGTTTCACCGATCTGGAAAAATGAATTGTCTGTGGACGCTTCGATAAAATTGCCCTCGGGATAGATCAGGAACAGCCGGGGCGGCTTACCCTTGATCTGTCCGCCTATAATCATCGTGGCCCCAAAGGCCGGGGCAGACGCCTCTGACCTGCCCTGTACATTTTCCCGGATCACATCGCGCAGGGTTTTGCCAACCTCTTTGGCTACCTGAAACATGGAAGGTGCATCCAGGATGGTGGGATTGCGGCTTTCGGGGGCCTTTGTGCGCTCGTCAATCAGACCGACGACCGCCTGGGTCGTGGCCAGATTGCCCGCCGTTGTCAGTGTAATCACCCGTTCGCCCGGCACCTCCCACGTACGCAGCTTGCGTACAGTGGCAATATTGTCGAGACCTGCATTGGTGCGGGTGTCCGACATGAATACCAGACCCCGCTCCAAAAGCATCCCGATACAATAGGTCATTCTGGCTGAAATCCCCCAAGGATAATCATTAAACGTTGTCAGAAAAGAGATCGCATTCAAGGAATGACGTGCCCTGTACCATGCAAATGATTATTGCTGTTCGACACGCAAAGTGACCATCATATTTTCGCGGTCATCCCCGCCCCCGAACCTCATACCGGATACAGGGGCGGCACCCGTATAGTCCAGCCCGGTCGCCACACGGACGTATCTGGCATCGGGCGACTGGCCATTTGATACGTCGAATCCGATCCAGCCCAGGGTGTCCACATGCACCTCTGCCCAGGCGTGGCTGGCATTCTGCTCAACCTGTTCGTTCATCATCAGATAGCCGCTGACATAGCGGGCCGGAAACCCGATATGCCGGGCGGCGGCAATAAAGACATGCGCGTGATCCTGGCACACCCCTTTCCCCAACGCCAAAACCTGTTCGGCGGTCAGAGAAGGATCGGCCTGTTCGGTCGAATAGGGCAGCACGCCCAGAATATGCGCCGACAGGGCGTGCAGCAACGCCCGCATCTGTGCACCGACCCGGGTCAACGCCGTGCTGCGTTGATACAGCCACAAGGGCACGAATCCGTTATGTCGGCCAACGATGCCGTTATTGTCGGTCACCTCAACCTCGCCCGTGCAATGCACGGCAGTTTCCGTCACCCCGGGCTGGAAGCTGATGAGATCCACCGTGTTGGCATGTTCATCCTCATAACACAGCTCTTTGACGCCACCATCGACCCGAATGTCCCAGGACCGGACGTTTTGATTAGTACGCGATTTCGGCCGCAAGCGCAGCTGTTGCAGCACATAGGGCACCGGTGCTTCGTATTGGTAGGACGTTGTATGCGCAATTCGCAAAAGCATGGCTATTCAAAAAAACGATAGTCAATTTCAATCTGCCGACCCAGCGCCCGGCTGTCCGCCAGACATTCGGTTACAAACTCGTGCAGGCCATAATCAAATATCTGGTTGATCGTGGTGGTGTTGAACCGTTGGCAAATCTGTTCGACCATCTGATGACAGGCCAGCCGTTCACCATAATCATCTGCCAAATACCCTAAATTATCCGCAATTTTATCATAACAAAAGGCCAGGCTGCGCGGCAACCGGCGGTCCAGGATCAGGAATTGCGCGATTTTGCGCGGGTCGAATTCGTTTTCGTGCAAGGTCTGATAGGCGCGCGTTGATGATGTGGCGTGCAGGATGGTTTCCCACTGGACATTGTCCGACATGCTGCCCACATGTATGATGGATGGCAACAGGATATAGTATTTCACGTCCAGGATACGCGCCGCACTGTCGGCCCGTTCGAGAAACGTGCCTATGCGGGCAAAATTATAGATATCATTGCGTATCATTGTCCCGTGTAACGACCCCCGGACATACGCGCTGCGTTGACGGATAGTGCCTAAAATTTCGGGCAGTTCCTGTTGTTTGACCCGGTGTGCCAGCACCGCCTTCAGCATTAGCCAGCATTCGTTCACGGCCTCCCACACCTCACGGGTCAACGCGGTGCGCACCATCCGCGCGTTGGTGCGCGCGGCTTCGACGGCGCATATTACGCTGCCGGGATTTGTTCTGTCGCGCAGCAGGAAATCAATAACCTTTTGTGCCTCAATGCGGTCACGGCGTTCCTGGTATGCCGCTAGTAGCCCGCTCGCGGTCAGGATCGAGGTCCATTCGCTTTCAGCCGCGCTGGACCGGGTCAGGGAAATGCGCAGGCCCGCATCAATCATGCGGGCGGTGTTTTCCGTCCGTTCCATATATCGCAACATCCAGAACACGCCGCCCGCTGTTTTCCCCAACATCGCCTCAGTCCTCCAGCACCCAGGTGTCCTTGGTACCGCCGCCCTGGCTGGAATTCACCACCAGGCTCCCCCGGGTCAGCGCCACCCGGGTCAGCCCGCCGGGAATGATCTCCACCCCCCGCGGAGAGGCCAAGGCAAAGGGTCGCAGATCCACATGACGCGGTGCCAAACCCGATTTTGTCAGAATCGGTACCGTCGACAGTGCCAGGGTTGGCTGGGCGATATAGGTGGCCGGTGCCACAACCAGTTTGGCCCGAAAGGCGGCCGTTTCCTTTTTGCTTGCCGCAGGACCCACCAGCATGCCATGGCCGCCCGAACCGTGCACCTCTTTCACCACCAGATCCGACAGGTTGTCCAGAACATAGGCCAGGGCATCCGGTTCCGAACACCGCCAGGTCGGGACGTTGTTCAGGATCGCCTGTTCGCCGGTATAGAACTCGACGATATCGGGCATGTAGGAATAGATCGCCTTATCATCCGCGATGCCCGTACCAGGCGCATTCGCAATGGTGAGCCCGCCTGCGCGATAGACATCCATGATTCCGGGCACGCCCAGAACGCTGTCGGAATTAAAGTTCAGCGGGTCAAGGAAATCGTCATCAACGCGGCGATAAAGCACATCGATGGGCTTATACCCTCGTGTGGTGCGCATCGCTATGCGGCCTCCGACGACCCGCAAATCATGGCCTTCGACCAATTCCACACCCATTTGATCAGCCAGAAAGGCGTGCTCGTAATAGGCCGAATTGTGGATGCCAGGCGTCAGCACCGCCACCGTTGGCGTGCCTTCACAGACCGGCGGACGACAGCCCGCCAGGGACCGGCGCAGACTGCGGGGATAGTCGCTGACCCGCCGGATGGGCACACGGCTGAACAGTTCGGGGAACATGTGCAGCATGGTTTCCCGGTTTTCCAGCATATACGACACGCCCGATGGGGTGCGCGCATTGTCTTCCAGCACGTAGAATTCATCCTCGCCCGTGCGCACCAGATCGGTACCAACGATATGCGTATAGATATTCCCTGGCGGGGCGACACCGATCATCTGCGGCAGGAATGCCGGGTTACGCGCAATCATGTCGGACGGCACGCGTCCGGCACGCAGAATCTCCTGCCGATGATAAATGTCGTGCAGAAAGCTGTTGGTCGCGCGCACGCGCTGCTCGATGCCGCGTGACAGGGTCTGCCATTCCCGCGCCGTGATGATGCGCGGGACGATATCAAACGGGATTAGACGTTCTTGCTCCTCATCCATCCCATAGACGTTGAATGTGATTCCGGTCAGGCGAAACAGCGCCTCGGCCTGCCCGGACTTGCGCCAGAGATGGGCGACATCCTCTTCAGAAAACCATTGGCAATAGGCGTGGTACGGGCGACGCGGTGTGTCACCATGTCCGTACATTTCGTCAAAGGGTTTTGGCGTTTCGGACATTTCAATATCCCTTATCCTCGCCCGGCACCGTTCAAACAGCCTGTTTCGACATTCCAGGCGGCTCCAATCATTTTTCTCAACCGATAATACACAATTTTTGGTCAAATCACAGGCACGGAGGATCATACACCTGGCTCGTCCGCATCGTTCATTCAGAAACGCACAATTCTGCCCCTTGTTCTGTTCGGCGCAATCAACCTGCCCCTTGTTTCAGAGCCTCCATAGGCATTGCCTGGCTTCCAGGCCTCCGCCCCCCTGTGTGGCTGACTGTCTGCTGTCTGTTCGCTTGCACCTTTTGATGGCTCTGGGTGTTTCGCTATCCTTCCCCCACTCATGGGCCGACGGTTTATCGCATTCTTTTTTCGTTTTTCTGGAAAATCCTCTTTTTGTACGGGCTGCCGCCATGCTGATTTTTTATCTGTTGCTTGGTTTTTGTTTCCCTGGTTCTGTTATCTAGGTTTCGCCCCCGGTCCTGGTTGAGCGAGGCGTTGCATCATTGTTTGATAACGCCCTTGTGCTGCCTGTCACCGGGCTCCTGCGCCTGGGCCTTCCCCCTCGCCCGCCTAGGCTAGGGCAGTCTCTTACTTGCTTTGGGCAAGCCACAGGTGCGGGGGATCATACATCTAGCTCGTCCGTGTCGTGTTCATTCAGATAGCGGAACCAATGGCTTCCTGGCGGTTACGAGCCCCAGTATTCGGCCGTGTATCCGGCCGTGTCCGGCACGGGCAAGGACGGGGGGGACACGCTGCCCCCATAATCCCATAGTTGAGTCAAACCGGAAAATTCCCAAACCACAAACAAGTTTTGCTCCCTTTGTGGATCTCTTTTATTGCTTGGTCAAGGGGGATTTTGCATTACCCCACACCCTTTTCCCCATGGTTCGAGGTTTAATAACAGACGGGCAGAAGTATTGAATATTGAAAAAAATCACCAGAGAGTAAATTGCTATAATAGTATTGTATTAGATTATGTTATATTAAAAAATGAGCTATTGCCTTAATCCTAACTGTCACAAACCGGAAAATCCTAAGCACAATAAGTTTTGTCAGTATTGTGGTTCCAAGTTGCTGTTGCGAGAGCGTTACCGCGCTTTAAAACAAATCGGTCAAGGTGGTTTTGGCAAAACTTTCTTAGCAGTGGATGAAGATAAACCCTCCAAACCTCCCTGCGTCATTAAGCAATTTCTACCTCAGACAAAAGGGACGAAAACCTTGGAGAAAGCAGCCCAATTATTTCAGCAAGAAGCAATTAGATTGGATGACTTGGGTAAACACGACCAAATTCCCGAGTTGTTGGCATATTTCCAGCATAACGGTAGGTTATATTTAATCCAAGAGTTCGTGGATGGGCAAAATTTAACCGAGGAACTAGCAATAGAGGGTTCCTTCTCCGAAACCCAGATTCGCCAATTGCTCAATAGTTTACTCCCCGTACTGCAATTTGTCCACGACCATAGGGTAATTCACCGGGATATCAAACCGGAAAACATCATTCGCCGTCGCTCCGATGAACAGCTAGTTTTAGTTGATTTTGGCGCTGCTAAGTTCGCTACGGGAACAGGGTTATTAAAAACAGGAACAGTCATCGGCACTCCTCAGTATACAGCACCAGAACAAGGATTGGGTAAAGCAGATTTTCCTAGCGATATCTATAGTTTGGGGGTAACTTGCATTCATTTACTCACAGAAGTTGACCCTTTTGAGTTATTTAGCACCAGTGAAAATAACTGGGCCTGGCGGCATTATTTAAAGACCCCTGTCAGCAATAAGTTGGGACAAATTCTGGACAAGATGGTGCAAATGGCCACCAGACACCGCTATCAGTCAGCAAGGCAGATATTAGCAGACCTGAAGGTGGAAAGCGGGGTAAGAAAGACAAAGAGAAAATCAGCCACTGCTACTACTTCTCTCAGACCCGTGATGATTGATGGCAAATATGGTTATATCAATCAAATGGGCAAAATGGCCATCGGGTTACAATTTGATGGAGCGAGAGAGTTTTCAGACACAGGGTTAGCAGCCATTCAAATGGGCAAAAAATGGGGCTATATCAATCAGCAAGGGCTGATAACTATCCCACCTCAGTTTAAGGTGGCCCTGAACTTTGCCCAAGGACTAGCAGCAGTCAAAATCGGTAAGTGGTTGGGAATAATTCAAAAATGGGGTTATATTGATGAGACAGGAGAAATGGTTATTCCACCTCAGTTTCATGAAGCATTCACCTTTGCTGAAGGGTTAGCACTGGTGAGAATTGGGGATAAGTGGGGGTATATCGACCAAACCGGAACCACTGTTATTTCCCCCCAGTTCGATAGTGCTGCCAGCTTTTCTCAGGGATTAGCAAGGGTGATGACCGGTTCCAAATGGGGCTACATTGACCAAACGGGACAAATAGTTATTCCTCCCCGAGATAATGGTCGAGACTTTGCAGAAAATCTCGCCGCAGTGCAGATTAATAATAAGTGGGGCTATATTAATTCTCAAGGAACTTTAGTTATTCAACCCCAGTTTAATGAAGCTTTGGACTTTGCTGAAGGATTAGCACCTGTCCTCATGCCGATTAAATTTTTGAGATTTATTACTAGGGGACAAAAATGGGGTTTCATTGACAAGACTGGTTTAACTATCATCGAACCTAAATTTGATGCCACTTTGGGATTTGCTCAAGGACTGGCTGCGGTGAAAATCAATCAAAAGTGGGGCTATATTAATAAGGTAGGACAGTGGGTGATTGAACCTCAATTCGATTTAGCTAGTAACTTTGTTGCAGGTATGGCAGAGGTTACCATTGAGGAGCAGTATCGTTATATTAACAGAAAGGGAAAGTTTATTTATTAAAGGAATCCAGGATTACAAACTTCTATAATATAGTCTCATAGTCCACTTAAATAGAAGACCATATTTCTTGGATCCTCGGCGTACACTTTATGCAGTCTAACTATTGATGGTCGCAATAATCCGGCTTTTTTCCATTCTACAATTTGAAAATCGAAAATAGTCCTAGTCGTTTTGCTGGTAATCCTTGCAAGTACTACATCTTCATCGTTCAAATCTCGTCATAAATAGCATCTGCATCCCCGTCATCAGCAAAAAAATGCTCCGCAGCAAGACGATTCCAATTGGATTTTTCTTCCTCTGACTGATCCGTTGATTCATGGACCAAAATAATTACTCTCACATCCGTATTGCTCGGCAATGATTTTAATAGTGCGTTAGGAAAATCTAGTTTTCCTTCTGGGGTAACTGTGGCAGGAAATTCGTAGGCTTTCATGTAAACCTCACGGGAGTTGGGAAACCGCCATCTTTAAAGTGGCGGGGGAACAACGACGCGGCAAATTTATTTGCCGTCCCCCACCAGGGGGGGGAGGGGATAAACCCCTCTAACTCCTCTTTCGAGGGTAAAGTGCGCTTCGCCAACCCACCCCTACCCACCCACCCCTACCCCCTCCCAGGAGGGGAACCGGGAGGGGGAAAGGGGGTGGGTACTTTCCTAATAGCACTGTCTTACCCCGAGTAAAACTGTTTAACTATTGGGTTCTAGAGCCTAGAACTAGCGACGCATTCTAGGGTAGGAATTTTAACTAAAAACTTGCCCTTGCCCATAACGTAGTCCTCAAAGGACTGAGGCTGGTCAGCTATCTAAAGGAGAGGCACGAGAGCAACGTCTCTTTAGAGCGGGGTGCTGACTGCTGTTTTGGAACTAAATATATAAATATTATATCATGACACTGTGCGGAGCGCTATATGTTGCCCAGCGAATTACTCATTCACCGTTATAATGGAGAGACAATTGTACCGAAAAAATTATCCCTGGACGAGGGAGCGATCGCCCTGGCAAAAGAACAAATTGCCTGTTTCCAAAATTATCAGGGCAAAACCCAGGGAGAACTACTGCAAAAACTCCAAGAAGTAGAAGGAGATACCCCTGACTACCGGGTGAAACGAGGACTAGCTCACCTTCTGAAAAATAGCTTTTCTACTTTTGAAATTATCAGTCCCCTTGAACCCCAACTCCTCAGACGTCGGGTTTTTGGAGCAGCAGCTAACATTGTTACCACACCTGGTAATCGTCATAGCACCCTGGAAACCTTAGCCAGCAATCTTAGTAAGGAACTGAATCGGGAAGTTTTGCCCGTTGATATTATGACAGGACTTTACGCAGATTTACAAGAAAATCGCATCCTCACCCTATTCGAGCCCCCTACTCCAGAAGCTCTGATCCACCGCTATAACCTCTCCCAAGTCCAAGGTATTTTCTACCGTGCTATTCATATTATTATCAATGCTCATCGCAATGTTCCGGGACAATATAAACTGCTTTTTCGCTATCTCAAGTTATTTCAACTGATGGCTTATATTGAAGGGGATGCAGATACGGGTTTTACCATCACTATCGATGGACCTAGTAGCTTATTTAAACCCAGCACTCGTTACGGTTTAGCCATGGCTAAACTTTTACCTGCTCTGCTCCATGTTAGCAAATGGAGTCTGCAAGCGAAACTACAAAGTCGGGATTCTTATAGTGGCAATCTGAAAACCAGACGCTTTAGCCTCAATAATAAATGTGGTTTGAGGAGTCATTACCCTCCCGGGAAACCCTATGATAGCATGTTAGAAGCTTCTTTTGTCCAACGCTGGGAGAAAACCAAAACCCAGTGGCAGTTGGAAAGGGAAGTAGACTTGATTCCCATGCCCGGTAGTGTGATGATACCCGATTTTCGCCTCATTCATCCCGATGGACGGGATTTCTTACTGGAAATTGTCGGTTATTGGCGACCAGAATATTTAAAAAAGAAATTCGCCCAAGTGAGTCGCGCTGAAGGTTCCAATCTGATTCTAGCAGTTTCTGAACGGCTGAATCTGG
>JACOMT010000032.1 GCA_014623385.1 Paracoccaceae bacterium | reverse complement strand
CGATGACGTTTTCTTTGAGCCCTAACAGTTTGTCTTTTTTGCCTTGGACTGAAGCCTCGGTCAGAACGCGAGTCGTTTCCTGGAACGCCGCCGCCGAAATGAACGACCGTGTCTGTAGCGAGGCTTTGGTGATGCCCAGCAGAATCGGTTCGCCCTGGGCCGGAAGGCCTCCCTTGGAAATCGCCTTTTCGTTGGCTGCATCAAACTCCTGCTTATCGACATGTTCGCCTTTCAGCAGGGTGGTTCCGCCGCTGTCAGTGATCTCCCACTTTTGCAGCATCTGACGCACAATAACCTCAATATGCTTGTCATTGATCTTCACACCTTGCAGGCGATAAACCTCTTGCACCTCGTTAATCATGTAGTTTGCCAGCGCTTCGACCCCCAGTATCGATAGGATATCATGCGGTGCCGGGTTGCCGTCCATGACATAATCTCCTTTCTGCACAAAGTCGCCTTCCTGCACTGGAATGTGCTGCCCTTTGGGCAACATGTACTCAACCGGCTCCATCGCCTTGTCAATGGGTTCGATGGTGATCCGGCGCTTGTTCTTATAGTCACGCCCGAACCGGACATAACCATCAATCCCGGCAATGATGGCGTGGTCCTTGGGACGGCGCGCCTCGAACAATTCGGCCACACGCGGCAGACCACCGGTTATGTCCTTGGTCTTGGCGCCTTCACGCGGAATACGCGCGACCACGTCACCGGCATGAACCTTTTGCCCGTCCTCCACCGACAGAATGGCACCCACCGACATCGGATAGGTCACCGTGTTGCCGACATCGTCGCAGACCGATTTGCCATCTTCGCCAATAAGCAGGATTTCCGGCTTCATCTCGTTGCCTTTGGGTGCCGCACGCCAGTCGGTCACGATCTTCTGCGTCATACCGGTTGCGTCATCGGTTTCGTCCCGCACGGCGATACCGCTGACCAGGTCGACAAATTTCACCATACCGGCTTTTTCCGCGATGATTGGCAGGGTATAGGGGTCCCATTCAAAAAGCTTGTCGCCCCGCGCGACGGCTGCACCTTCATTCACGAATAATTTTGACCCATAGCCCAGTTTATAGCTGGCAAGCTCTTGCCCGTGATCATCATTGATTGACAGTTTCATGTTGCGGCCCATCACCATGGTTTCGCCTGCCGCGTTCTGTAGCGTATTGGCATTTTCAAAGGCGATAGTCCCTTCTTGGGCAGATTCTTGGAACGACTGCTGGCCACCTTGTGCAACACCGCCAATGTGAAATGTCCGCATTGTCAGCTGTGTGCCCGGTTCACCGATGGATTGTGCCGCAATGATTCCCACGGCCTCGCCAGTGTTCACCATTGTGCCGCGCGCCAAATCGCGGCCATAGCACATGGCACACACGCCTTCCTCGGCCTCGCAGGTCAGCGGCGAGCGGATGCGCGCCGACTGAATCCCTGCTTCGTCAATCGCATCTGCCACCCGTTCGTCGATCAATTGGCCGACGGAAACCAGGACCTCGTCTGAACTTGGACGGATGATGTCCTCTGCCGCCATGCGACCCAGAACCCGTTCGGCCAGCGGTGCCACAACATCGCCGTCGCTCACCGCTGCTTCGACAGTGATGGCGCGACTGGTGCCACAATCGATGTCACGTACGATACAATCCTGTGCCACATCCACCAGACGACGGGTCAAATACCCCGAGTTCGCGGTTTTCAAAGCCGTGTCCGACAGACCTTTCCGCGCACCGTGAGTCGAGTTGAAGTACTCGAGAACCGTCAGACCTTCTTTAAAGTTCGAGATGATCGGCGTTTCAATGATGTCGCCGTTCGGCTTGGCCATCAGGCCGCGCATGCCGCCGAGCTGTTTCATTTGGGTGACCGAACCCCGCGCACCGGAATGGGCCATCATATAGACTGAGTTTGGTTCTGTATCCGAACTGGTCTCGTCCTTTTTGACCGCCGAAATGGTATTCATCATCGCGTCGGTAACCCGATCATTACATTGGGACCAAGCATCCACGACCTTGTTGTACTTTTCACCTTGGGTGATCAGGCCATCCATGTACTGTTGTTCAAAGTCTTTCACCTGACCACGGGTCTGATCGACGATGCCCCATTTGTCCTCCGGGACCACCATGTCGTCCTTGCCGAACGAAATGCCTGCCTTGAACGCCTCTTTAAAGCCCAGGTTCATGATTTGATCACAGAAGATAACGCTCTCTTTTTGGCCGCAATAGCGATAGACGGTGTCGATGACCTCTTGCACCTCTTTCTTCCGCAGCAGGCGGTTCACCAGATCGAATGGTGCCTTGGCGTTCAGCGGTAAAATCGAGCCCAGTCGCATACGACCCGGGGTAGTTTCAAAGCGCTTTTGTATTTCCAGACCGTTCTCGTCGATTTGTGTCATGCGTACAGTAATCTTGGCATGCAGATGCACCTCACCCGCGTCCAGCGCGTGCTGTACCTCGCCCATCGAGCCAAAGATCTTGCCCTGACCCTTCATGCCGTCCCGTTCCAGAGTCACATAGTACAGACCCAGGATCATGTCCTGCGACGGCACGATGATCGGTGCCCCGTTGGCGGGCGATAGAACATTGTTCGTCGACATCATCAAAACGCGGGCTTCAAGCTGGGCTTCCAGGCTCAGAGGCACGTGGACGGCCATCTGGTCACCGTCAAAGTCGGCGTTGAAGGCCGAACAGACTAACGGGTGAAGCTGGATCGCCTTGCCTTCGATCAAAACCGGTTCGAACGCCTGAATGCCCAAACGGTGCAGCGTCGGGGCCCGGTTCAGCATCACGGGGTGTTCGCGGATGACCTCGTCGAGCATATCCCAAACTTCCGGGCGTTCCTTTTCGACCAGCTTTTTTGATTGCTTCACGGTTGACGAAATGCCCTTGGCCTCTAGCCGCGAATAGATGAACGGCTTGAAGAGCTCGAGCGCCATCTTCTTCGGCAGACCGCATTGATGCAACCTCAATTCTGGACCGGTCACAATGACCGAGCGGCCCGAAAAGTCGACACGCTTACCGAGAAGGTTCTGACGGAAACGGCCCTGCTTGCCTTTCAGCATGTCCGATAGCGATTTCAGCGGGCGCTTGTTGGCACCACTGATCACGCGGCTCCGGCGGCCGTTGTCAAAGAGGGCGTCAACCGACTCTTGTAGCATCCGCTTTTCGTTCCGGACAATGATATCCGGTGCGCGCAGATCCATCAGCCGCTTCAGGCGGTTGTTTCGGTTTAGCACACGACGATAAAGATCATTCAGATCCGAGGTCGCAAAACGGCCCCCATCTAGTGGCACCAGCGGGCGCAGCTCTGGCGGGAGCACCGGGATCACGGTCAGTACCATCCATTCCGGGCGATTGCCGGATTCCAGAAAGCTTTCGACCACTTTAAGCCGCTTGATGATCTTTTTCAGTTTCAGTTCACTGGTTGTTTCGGCCAGGTTGGCACGCAGCAGTTCAGCTGCGGCTTCCAGATCGATCTGGGTCAGCATCTCCCGGATCGCCTCGGCCCCGATATTTGCTTTGAACGCATCGATACCATAGGCACCCTGAGCATCCATGAACTCTTCTTCGGTCAGCATCTGACCATCGGTGAGATCGGTCAGACCGGGCTCAATCACGACGTACTTCTCAAAGTACAGAACGCTTTCCAGATCACGCAGCGTCATATCCAGCATGAGACCAATGCGGGATGGCAGCGATTTCAAAAACCAGATATGCGCAACAGGCGCGGCCAGTTCGATATGGCCCATCCGTTCGCGCCGCACTTTTTGAAGCGTGACTTCGACACCACATTTCTCGCAAATAACGCCGCGATATTTCATGCGCTTATATTTACCGCAAAGGCATTCATAGTCCTTGATCGGCCCGAAGATACGCGCACAAAAAAGTCCGTCTCGTTCAGGCTTGAACGTCCGGTAGTTGATCGTCTCGGGCTTTTTGATTTCGCCATAGGACCATGAGAGAATTCGCTCTGGCGAAGCGAGTGAGACCTTTATCTCATCAAACGTCTTCGGTGGTGTGAACAGGTTGAACGGGTTGTGGGTCAGTTGCTGGTTCATGTCATGTGATGTCCTTGATCACGTGCTACACTAAATGAACAGATTTTGTTCGGTTCCGATTACCGTACCGCCAATCGCGGACGGCGTTCCGTATATGTCGCTGCGGCACCCAGTAATATCGTATCCCGTAGGACATAGTTTAATGGTGGCCCCTGTAACATTTCTGCAAACCAATGCTGGAACAGTTCATCACAAAAACTGTGCGACCATTAGGCTCTTTGATTGGTTCGCTATAGGGGGGCACAGGCACATGGAAACGGTCCTGAGATCAACGCCGAAAATGCGAAAAATACCACGTCATTCAGTTTCCTCCGCGTCCAGCAACTCCATGTTCAAACCCAGACCGCGGACCTCTTTGACGAGAACGTTGAACGATTCCGGTACGCTGGCTTCGAAGTTATCCTCACCCTTCACGATGCTTTCATAGAGCTTGGTGCGGCCTGTCACGTCGTCCGATTTTACCGTCAGCATCTCCTGCAGGGTATAGGCGGCACCATAGGCTTCCAGAGCCCAGACCTCCATTTCCCCGAACCGCTGACCGCCGAACTGTGCCTTACCGCCTAACGGCTGCTGGGTGACGAGGCTGTACGGACCGGTTGAGCGGGCATGGATCTTGTCATCCACGAGGTGGTGCAGTTTCAGCAGGTACTTGATGCCCACAGTGACCGGGCGGCTGAATCGTTCGCCTGTCCGACCATCGTACAACACCGACTGCCCCGAAGCCGAGAACCCAGCCCGCAGCAGGGCGTCGTTCACATCGCTTTCCTTGGCTCCGTCAAAGACCGGCGTTGCGATCAGCACTCCGTGTGCAACATTGCCTGCAGCCTCCAGTAGGCGGTCTTCTTCCATGTCGGTGATGCCTTCGTTATAGACATCCTCTCCATAGGCTAGGCGCATCGCCGCGCGTACCGGGGTCAAGTCACCCGAGCACCGGTATTCCTGCAAGGCATAATCCACCTTCAGGCCCAAACCGCGCACGGCCCAGCCCATATGGGTTTCCAGGATTTGCCCCACGTTCATCCGTGACGGCACGCCTAGCGGATTCAGACAAAAATCCACCGGCGTCCCATCGCTCAGGAATGGCATGTCTTCCATAGGCACCACGCGGCTGACCACACCCTTGTTGCCGTGCCGACCGGCCATCTTGTCCCCCGGTTGTAGCTTGCGCTTCACCGCGACGAATATCTTGACCATCTTCATCACGCCTGGAGGCAGCCCATCGCCACAACGGACCTTTTCGACCTTGTCCTCGAACCGGGCATTCAAAGCACGCTTTTGCTCCTCGTATTGCACGTTCAGCGCCTCGAAGATATGCGCATCCGCCTCTTGGGCCAAAGCCAATTTCCACCACTGACCACGGGAAAGCCTGCCTAGCAGGTCCTCATTAATCACCGCACCCGACCGGATTCCGCGCGGGCCTTTTAGCACGGTTTTGCCCATGAGCAGCGATTTCAGACGGGCATAGATGTTGCGGTCGAGGATTGCCAATTCGTCATCCCGGTCCCGGGCCAGATGTTCGATCTCTTCCCGCTCAATCTGCATCGCGCGTTCGTCTTTTTCGACACCATGACGGTTGAACACGCGCACCTCAACAACGGTCCCGAAATCACCCGGTTTCACCCGAAGCGATGTGTCGCGCGCGTCCGACGCTTTCTCACCAAAAATGGCGCGCAACAGCTTTTCTTCCGGCGTCATCGGGCTTTCGCCCTTTGGCGTGATTTTGCCCACCAGAATATCGCCCGGCTTCACATCTGCACCGATGTACACTATCCCCGCCTCGTCGAGGTTGTGTAGTGCCTCTTCACCGACATTGGGGATGTCCCGCGTGATTTCCTCCGGCCCCAACTTGGTATCGCGGGCCGCAACCTCAAATTCCTCAATATGGATCGAGGTGAATACGTCATCATGCGCAATTCGTTCCGAGATCAGGATCGAATCCTCATAGTTGTAGCCATTCCAAGGCATGAACGCGACGACCACGTTTTTGCCCAATGCCAATTCCCCCATATCAGTGGACGGACCGTCAGCGATCACCTGCCCCTTGGCCACCGTTTCGCCCACCTTTACCAGCGGGCGCTGGTTGATGCAGGTGTTCTGGTTGGAACGTTGGAATTTGCGCATGCGGTAGATGTCCACGCCTGCGTTGCCCAGTTCTGGGTCTTCCGTCGCCCGTATCACGATCCGCTGGGCATCCACTTGGTCGATGACCCCCGCACGTTTTGCCTGGATCGCAGCACCCGAGTCGATGGCCACCTTGCCCTCAATTCCGGTCCCAACCAGCGGTGCCTCGGCCTGCAACAGCGGCACTGCCTGACGTTGCATGTTCGACCCCATCAGCGCACGGTTCGCGTCGTCGTTTTCCAGAAACGGAATAAGCGAGGCCGCAACCGACACCAGCTGTTTTGGCGATACGTCGATCAGGTCGACTTGTTCAACCGGGGCCAGCCTATAGTCGCCCGATTGGCGGGTGTTAACCATCTCGTTGACGAATTTACCGCTTTCGTTGAGTTGTGCGTTCGCCTGCGCCACGGTGTGCCGCATCTCTTCGGTGGCGGACATATAGTGGACTTCATCCGTCACCATCCCGTTCTTTACCACGCGATACGGTGTTTCTATAAAGCCATACTTGTTCACACGCGCAAAGGTGGCGAGCGAATTGATCAGACCGATGTTCGGCCCTTCTGGCGTTTCAATCGGGCACATCCGGCCATAATGGGTCGGATGCACGTCGCGCACCTCAAATCCTGCTCGTTCACGTGTCAAACCGCCTGGCCCAAGCGCCGACAGGCGGCGTTTGTGGGTGACTTCTGACAGCGGATTGGTTTGGTCCATGAATTGCGAGAGCTGGGAAGAGCCAAAGAATTCGCGCACTGCCGCCGCCGCCGGTTTCGCATTGATCAGATCCTGCGGCATTATAGTGTCAATCTCGACCGAGGACATGCGTTCTCTGGTTGCGCGTTCCATGCGCAGCAGACCAACGCGGTACTGGTTCTCCATCAGCTCGCCGACCGAGCGGACACGCCGATTGCCCAAGTGGTCAATGTCATCGACGTCCCCGTGGCCGTCGCGCAACTCCACCAGCGCCTTGATACAGGCGATGATATCCTCACGGCGCAGGGTTCGCTGGGTATCTTCGGTATCCAGCGCCAGACGCATGTTCATCTTCACGCGGCCAACGGCTGATAGATCATACCGTTCGCTGTCAAAAAACAGTGTTTCAAACAGACCGCTCGCAGCTTCGACAGTGGGCGGCTCGCCCGGACGCATGACGCGATAGATATCCATGAGCGCGGTTTCCCGGTTCATGTTCTTGTCAGTCGCCAGAGTATTACGGATATACGGGCCAACGTTGACATTATCAATGTCCAGAACCGGGATTTCGGTGATCTGGGCATCAAGCAGGTCCCGAACCGTACCGCCGATCAATTCCCCATCTTCGTCGTATTCGCAGGTCAGCTCATCGCCTGCCTCAACATAGATAGCACCGGTGTCTTCGTTGATGATGTCCTTGGCGACGAACTTGCCGATGATGTGGTCAAACGGGACCAGCAGATTGGCAACGGACCTCTCATCAATCAGTTTTTTGACCGCGCGTGGGGTCACTTTTTTGCCCGCTTCGGCGATGATTTCGCCAGTGGCCGCGTCGACTAGGTCATAGGCTGGCCGCGTGCCACGCACCCGTTCCGGGAAGAACGGCGTGACCCAGCCTTTTCCTTTTTCCAATGTGTAGAACACAGTATCGTAATACGCATCCATGATGCCTTCCTGGTCCATGTCCAGCGCATACAGCAGTGTGGTCACCGGCAGCTTGCGGCGACGATCAATTCGGGCAAAGACGATATCCCTGCCGTCGAATTCGAAATCCAGCCATGAGCCGCGATAGGGGATTATGCGGCAGGTAAACAGCAATTTGCCCGAGCTGTGGGTCTTGCCCTTGTCATGGTCAAAGAACACACCGGGCGAACGGTGCATCTGGCTGACAATCACCCGTTCGGTACCGTTCACGACAAAGGTGCCGTTTGGGGTCATCAAGGGCATGTCGCCCATAAAGACATCCTGTTCCTTGATGTCCTTGACCGACTTTGCGTCAGTATCTTCGTCCACATCAAACACGATCAGACGAAACGTCACCTTTAAAGGTGCGCTATAGGTCATGTCGCGCTGCATACATTCCTCGACGTCGTATTTCGGCTTTTCCAACTCGTATTTCACAAATTCCAACACGCTGGTTTCGTTGAAATCTCTGATCGGGAACACCGATTGAAACACGCCCATGATGCCTGCACCATCAGTCGGTTGATCAGCATCACCGGATCGCAGGAACAAATCATAGGACGTTTTCTGCATTTCAATGAGGTTCGGCACCTCCAGCACTTCGCGGATTTTGCCGTAATATTTCCGAAGACGTTTTTGTCCGAGGAACGATTGTGACATGCGTTGTCGCACTCCATCTATGTCCATGCCTCTTTGGGGCAACGGCTGTGCATCATCAAAGATCGAAAAGGGGTCTATCTTGTGCACCGGCCCAAAGGTACGCGCCCGACCCAAACCTTTCCCCAAAACCACATAGTCCTGATTTCCCTCTGTGATGGCTTTTTGTGAAAGATTTTGCGGGGATTTTGGTGCGTCCGGCTTCTTAGCATAGGAACATACAAAAAATAACGAGACCGAATCGGTTGGCTCCACTCTGAATTTCAAGATATGATGTTCATCACCGGATTACAACCCCCCGCAACCCATATTGATACGGTGAAATCACAAATTCAAGGGTTTGTGTTCAGATGCTGTCACCAAACCAAAGTTCAAACACCATCGCCTGTATCCCCCAGGTCATCCGGGGATACAGGCATACAGGCACGGTCACCAACCAAAGGGGCACCCTACCCGGGCACCTCCACTCCAGTGTCTTACAGGGCCCACACCGGCTTAGGCCAGCTCGACCTCGGCCCCGGCTGCCTCCAGCTTGCCTTTGACGTCTTCGGCTTCGTCTTTCGGTATGCCTTCTTTGATTTTTCCGCCTTCTTCGACCAGTGATTTGGCTTCTTTCAGGCCAAGGCCGGTGATTGCGCGGACTTCTTTGATAACGTTGATTTTCGATGCGCCCGGGTTTTTCAGAACGACCGCGAATTCGGTCTTTTCCTCTTCGGCAGGTGTGTCAGCACTGCTGCCTGTGCTCGGCATTGGGGCCGCCATCATGACGCCGCCACCAGCAGTCGGCTCAATGCCGTACTCGTCCTTCAGCAGGTCCTTCAGTTGCTGAGCTTCCAGTAGGGTCAGGTTCACAATCGATTCTGCGAGTTTTTTGATATCCGCCATTTTTCCGTTTCCGTATGTCTGGGTGTCTTGTGCTGTCTTGGTGTTTGGTCCGACGACCGCACGTTGCTGTTCTGGGTTACGCCGCCTTTTGCCCTTCGACCGTTGCCAGGATGCCAGCGATGGACGAAGCTGGTGTGCCGATGGCTTCCACAATGGACGAGGCAGGTGCACGAATCGCACCTACCAGACCAGACGCAGGCGCGCCCAGTATCGACACGATGGTGCCAATGACGTCCTCGCGCGACGGCATTTTAGACACGGCAGCGATGCCTTCACGGTCGAGCATGTGCTGCCCCAGTGCGCCACCGATGATTTCAAGCTTTGGATTGGCTTTTACGAAATCTTCGACGGCTTTGGCCGTTGCAACCGGGTCCTCTCCGTAAGAGAGCACAGTCATGCCCGTCAGAATATCCCCCAGACTTGTGGTAGGGTGGTTCTTGAGGGCGATCTTGGCGAGCTGGTTTTTGGCAACCCGCACCGACCCGCCAACCTCGCGGAGGGCGTTACGATACGCGGTCATTTCAGCAACGGTGAGGCCTTTATAGCGGGACACGACGACGATGCCAGAGCTTTTGAAAATCTGGCCGAGCTCCTCGACCACTTGCTCTTTTCGGGCTCTATCCACAGGTTTCTCCAAATTTTGGGGTGCGTCCGCGCCCTGGCTCAAGTCTGACGGGCGTGAACCCGGTGTTTAAGTCCGTTCTACGGGAACGCCAGAATCACCCAAAATCACTCGGGTAAGGATTGGGCACTACCCGTCTCAGGCAGGATATTAAGGAACTCCATGGCCCCACCCACCGTCTTGGACGAACCGCAAACCCGCGTCCAAAGAATCGAACGCCTGTCCGCGACAGTTCCGTCTAGGCCCGAATGCAAAGAAGGCCAAGGGGATTTTCGCCCACCCTTCCCCTTTTTCGCTCTGCGTCGGCTTGTTCGGGCTAATGGCCAGATTACACGCAACCCCAGCCGCCGTATTTTTTGACTATATTCAGTTACGTCGATCACCATAAAATTTTCCCCGTTCGACATTCCACGCTTTTTTGGTGACAGCTTGACGAATGTCGGTGTGATTCCAGATGCGGGAGGTGCCATACAACTGGCTTTGCAACTGCATAGCAGCAATCGACGGTTACGCCGGGTGTAGTCGCCAATGATACTACGTCGGATCTGGGGATCCAACCTCTTGCCGGTCGAATTGGCGACTGCACAGATTCTGGTTTTTTACATCGACACGCTTGGCCCAAACCCATCCGATGCCGCCATATGCACCTCGCAAACGGTTGCCTCGGGTGCGGCTGGGCAACAGGCCGTACTGTCCCAACGAACGGCCAGGCGTGCGTTGCCCTGCAACGCTTGGGCTCTGGTCCGGAACGGGTTGTCCCCAGCGAATATGCGGCGGCAGTTGCGGGCTTTGCCGTTAAACATTTTGCCAATGACGGGGCGTGCCCCCTGGACAAACAGGACCCCTTTGGCGCTGGCGCAACGGCAATGACCTGCGCCGGGCTGGCAGCTGGCACAGCTGTCCTGATCGATAACCTCGGCAATATCGTGGCTTTGGGTGGATACTGCGACGGATATGTGTATCTTTGCCCCGGGTGTGCTGAAACGGGATGTGACCCCAAAACCAGAGATTTCTGCGGTGGGCGTGATGGTGATACATTTTAAAGACCGCTGCGTGGCAGCGTGATGTTCGGCGAACGCGTTGATTTGGCCATTCTGTCCGGTCCCCGACCTTACCTGAGCCTTACAAGTGGGCAAAGCGGTTTTGGTGATCTGGTTATGCGATTGCCGGTGGTTGCGGGTTGCGGGTGCGGGCATAGGCATTGCTCAATCCCGCAAGCGGCGTTTGGAGCTCAGCCTGTCCCCGCGTTTTTCCGAAGCCCGCACGGGTCGATGACGAGGGATCGATGACGGGCGACCGTTCGCATGATCCCGTCACGGTGGCGACCACGCAGGGCATCCCGGTTGGTCTTGCTGGCATAGGCCTTGTCGGCCATACCCGCCCTGACCGTGGTATCGAACCCGGGGCCCCCGGCCAGGTTCGCAGGTGCCCGTGTGGGCCTTGTCGATGAAACTTTCTTCGTTCAGGCCTCGTCCGGGCGGGCAAAGCCGCCTGGATGTCATCTTGTCGCCCGGCATACGCTTCGCGCCGTTCCCTGACCCACGTGCTTGCGTGTCGGCACTGAAATGCACGTCTGGATCTTCGGGGGCCTCCGCTTCGGCCCGGTTTTGCGGCGCGTCAATATGGCTGCCGGGGGGCACTTTCCACCGCTTTGACCCGTGATCCTCGATCTGACGGCAAACCCCGGTCAGAAGATCATCGTGGGTTGCGAAAACGGCAATTGGCCGTCTCATCGGGCGCGGGGGCAAAGAGATCGAGACCGCAAAACAGCATGAAATCCAACCGCATTTTCAACGCACGCTTGCATGTCGGCGAAAACCACCGACAGTCCATGAGTGCGTTAGTCTTGCTCAGAACGTCGTCTGCGCCGATCCGCGTTCGACAAGAACCGCGCAAAAACAAGTTGATCAAAACACCTCCGAAAGCCTCCCAAGAGCATACCCGGTTGAATGGTTTGTCCGCAATCCTCCAATTATGCAGAGGTTTTTGTATTTTAGTGGTGGACTGGGGCACATCCGACACATGCCAGATTGATTACCAGATCAACAAGGGTGCCGAGGTTTTGTCCGACCTGGGTATTCCGTGTCCGCAGCATGGCACATGTGGTGGCCTCGATGGCCATCGACGGTTGCGGCCAGCTGGAAACCGTTCCGGGCAGTAAAGACGGATTCCAGGACACCGATTTCCGGGGCTTGGTCCCGCTATCAACAGATTAGATGGCCTATATCTGGATTATCCTGTATAAAATCCTTGTGACTCTAGAAACAGCAAACACCCAATGAAAAACTGCTTTTGGACACAGTAGTGACAGCACGGGGAACGGTGCTATATGCCATATGAGTGCAATCCAGAGTCGCAGACACAAACGTACGAGCACTTCCCAGCCAGCGTTGGCTTGGACCGTTTGTTGACGCTGGCACGTCACCCTAGGAGAAAAATCATGAGGGGTTCAGTGTTTGGAACCAGCGTGGTAGCTGAGAGGCATGAGCAGTTTGGCGACTACAATAAATTATAGAATCATTAAACTATGAGACCATGAGCTGGCCACCCTGCAATTACAGCCTAGGGGTGGCGCGGAGCTTTATCGATCCGGTTTGACGCTGGGATGGTCCGATTGGGCAAACGCAGGCGACAGCAAAGGTTCAGCAATGCCGCTATTCGGACATGCCTGATGCTGAAAGTCCTGTTTGGCCTGCCGCTCTGGCAAACCACGGGCTTCGTGGAAAGCCTTTTGCGGCTAGCTGTGGAATGGGCGGTGCCGAATTGCAGGACCCTATGCCGCCGTCGGCAGACACTCAGCGTGCGTCTGCCATATCGTGGCGGAATCGGCCCGCTTGCCCCGTCGATTGATAGCACTGGCATCAAGACCTAGGGTGAAGGCAAATGGAACGCTCACAAGCATGGTGGCCCGAACCGCCGCATCTGGCACAAGATACACATCGGGATTGACGAAAAAACGCTGGAAGTTCGGGCTGTCGGAGTCACGACCAGCAATGTTGGTGATGCGCCCATACTACCGGAACAGCTGAACTAAATCCCATCCCAATCAGGACATTGGGTCAGTAACCGCAGATAGGGGGCCAAGACGTCCCCGCAAAGGCGTTCAGGGGTGGTTTGATGCACCTGTTTTTGCGCGGTTCGTGTCGAACGCGGTTCAGATCAGCACAGACGACGTCCTGAGCAAGATCGATACACTCATGGACTGGCGGTGGTTTTCGCCGAAGCTGGAGCAGGTGCCCTAAAGTGTGGTTGGATTTCACGCTTTTTGCGGCCCCGACCTCTTTGCACCTGTGCCCGATGAGACGATCCATTGCCTTTTTCGCAACCCACGATGATCTTCTGGCCGGAGAGTGCCGCCCGCCCCGGCAGCCATA
>JACOMT010000031.1:11423-29329 GCA_014623385.1 Paracoccaceae bacterium | reverse complement strand
CGTGTCCGGCTGCCGCCGGCGGGAAGTCCCCATTGCCGCCGAATGCGCCGTGCCCGGGCACGACGACCGGGCCGGGCACGGGTCGTCCGTCGTGCTGGTTTCGCCCGCCTTTTTGCGGGGGTGGCGCCCGGCGGACCTGGACCTGCTGGCCGCCGCGATTCCGGGCCATGTGCCGGTTTCGGGGTGGGATTTGGCGCGCGGCGGCCCCAAGCCGACCCGATTTGCGGTCGCGGCCGGGTCGGTCTATTTCTTGCGGGGTAAAGTCGATTTGCCGCAGGGCTATGCCGTCGGCCGCGACGCGGACACGCGTCTGGGCTGGGGCGACTGTCTATCGGGAGTATGGAAGCATGCATGAAACCACGGCATTGATGTTCGTTCACTGTCTCACCGCCACCCATCCCGGCAGCGGCGCCGCCCTGGGCGTGGTGGACCTGCCGGTTATTCGGGAACGGCATACGAACTGGCCGACGATCCCCGGCTCTTCGCTCAAAGGCGTGTTGCGGGCGGCAAGCGACCGCGCCGGCGATACGGATTGGGTTCGGACGGCGTTCGGCCCCGATACCGACAACGCGTCGGATCATGCCGGGGCGCTTTCCGTCTCGGACGCGCGGCTTCTGGCTTTTCCCGTCCGTTCCCTAAAAGGCGTCTTTGCCTGGACCACTTGTCCCGCCGTGCTTGACCGGCTGCGGCTGCGGGCCGATCTGGCACGGTGGGATGCGGAAACCGCAGTGGGAATCGCGTATGGCCCTGACCATGATGGGTGGCCGCCGTGCTGATCGTTGCAATATCCGCCTGTCCTGAAGCCTCTTGAAACGCACCCGGGCCATGCTTATGTGCGGATTGGCAAATTCCAATAATGAAAGGACCCAAGCCATGTCAGAAAACCCGGAAACGCCAGGACAGCCTTACCAAATACCTGACCCCAATGATTGTTCGCCAAACAACCCAGGCATAATCCTGAACCGAAAAAAGATTATGGGCATTGCAAAAATGCTTGGCATAGAATTCTATGCCACCAACAAGGTGACAGCAGATGTTGCAGAACAAGTGAGTGAAGCCTGTAAAAACGAAGGCTGGGATGCCGCCAAGCGAGTCGGGAACCAGATTGTGCTGATCAACAAAAAAGTTACCAAGGTGATGTGGGAAAAAAGCAACGACCAGGAAAAAACCTGACCCTTGGGCAGAGGGTCAATGTGGTCCCCTAAAGCGAAGACGGAGGCTGTTCTGTGCGGGACACTTGCCAGTTCCCAAGGGGTAGGGATTTACCCGCCTTTGACGGGGCAAAACCGGGAACAGCCGGAGGCAGCCCCCGCCGCCCGCATCCGCAGGCGGATAGCAGCCCCTGTTTCGGCCTGTTTCGGTACGTGACGCGGTTGGGCGGGCTGCCATCCCGCCCAACGGCATCGGTGCCCCAATTGCCGTCCCGCCCTGGCATTCGTTCCAGTGCTGCCCGTGTCGGTACCCCCCCCCTGAGGTCCAGCCAGAAACCCCTGCCGCATTGTGCACCGCTAAACCGAACCTGCCCCCGGGTTCACTCACCGGGCTTCAGCCACTTGCCACGGCCCGCCGCAGGGTCCCAGATCAGCGGTTCCCCGGTGTTGGCATCCGTTGCACCGTTCAGCAGCGGCGGTCGGCCTTGCAAGGCGCGCGGGCCGCATCCAGCTGCGCTTGAGTGAGGCCCCGCACACCGGTGAGACTCGCGCCGGTGAGGTCCGCGTCGGTGAGGTCCGCCCCACTGAGGTTAGGGCGGTACTTTTTTCCTCTTCTAGTTCTTTGAGCTTATCGCTGTCGAGTCCCTGCCGACGCTTGCCAATGACCTGTGCGGCCAGCTCTACATCAGGGCGGGCCTTGGGGGGCCGGGGGGCCTGCTCAACGGGATTCTGCTGGTCCCCTTCCTGCACCTCATCCTCTGGCGGAAAGCGGATAAAGGATGACAGCGACTCCATCACCTGCAGGTGATAGTCCTCCGGATGGGTTTCGGCCGGATGGGTTGTGGCGAGGCGGTTCAGCGCCGCGATACCGCCCATGCGGGTGGTCAGCACCGGGCTGCCCAGCATGTCCACGCCTTTTTCAAAACGCCCGTCCCGATGTTCCCGTTCCGCCGTCTCTGCCTGTTTCAGCAAGGCCTGGCCCTGAACGTTAAGAACCCGTGTCTGATGGTAGGTAAGGGCCACAGTCGCAAGCGCACCAACCACGCCGAATGCGAACACCAGATCATGCACGAATTGGCTGTGCCGAAACGGCTCATCCCAAGCTTCGTGGTATGTGTACCAGCGCCAGAAGCGGTGCCGCCATCCACGCCACCACACGACAAGCCCCACAAACACAAAGACTGCTGCGACAAGGATTTCGACAGGGACCGCAGGGAGCCCTACCATGTTCGTCGGTTCACTCATCGCCTCTGTTCCCGCTCTTGCCGTTCCGCCAAGGGGTTCCGGTTTTCCGGTTCCCGGCAGGGTAGGACGGTGGGGACGGGGCGGCAAGTGGGGGGGTACATCCCAGACGGCGGTGGGCGTCATGTGATCGGGAGGGAACCCGGCATACCCTGTTGGCTGGCCGATACCCTGATGATCGATACGGAGGATGTCCCGGCAAGATGTCCCGGGCCCGCCAGGTCATCCGCCAGCCCCCGGCCCAGGGTGCCCGGGGGTATTGGTGCCTGTGTTCAGCCCCCGGTGGGGCTGCGCGCCGGTTCCGCTCTGCCCATGTGATCGCCGTCATCAACGACCCTGGACCGGCCCATTGGGCATGAACGGCGAGCTCGCTTGCATTTGCGGTACCGGCGTGTCACCGCACCCCCCCAAAAGGGGCGCGGACCTGAAACCGGGATGAGAATGGGCGTTCCCTGGACCCATGCCATTACATTCCCAGCAAAATTCGCAGACGCTGCTTGCGTGCCGGATGACACAGGTGTTCGAGCCCCCTGACACTGATTTGGCGAATGCGCTCGCGCGTCAATCCGTAGATCTCACCGATTTCCGCCAGGGTCATGCCGATTTTGTGCCCGATCCCGAATCGCATTCGGATCACAGTCGCCTCACGTTCCGGCAGTTCAGCCAGCATGTCTGCCAGAATTTTTGCGATTTTTGACTGGTCGAGGACATGCGCATCCTCTGTCCCGGACATCAGTGCGTCCCAGTCATCAGCGGTGGCGGGATATTCGGCAACACGGGGAATTTCACGGAACCATTTCACCCGGTCAATTGTCCATGTCAGTTCGGCGGCGAGCGCCTGGTCGGAAACGGCACCGTCACCCTGAACGCCCAGCCTGTCCAGGGCACGATCAAACCTGGCGATTTCCTTGTGCCAGGCCGAAGGGATACGGAGCATTACGCCTTCGGTTTCGCGCCACCGCGTGATGGAATTCCACATCCAGTAAGTGGCATAGTTGGGGAATCGACTGAGCTCGGGATTAAATCCACGAATGGCGCGATGCAGACCCATGACGGCTATCTGAAAGACATCCTCGATCTCCTCGCCGTTCTTCACGTTCCGCGATGCAAAGCGCCGTACGCGGGGCAGGTATTCGCAGATAAGGCACCTGGCGGCGGATTCAAAGGTCTGTATGTCCGCATCCAGCCGACTGGCCTGGGCCTGGTACGCCGGGTTCCTTGCCAAGCTGTGGATCAATTCGTTGTGAAATGCCAGGCAAAGATCAAGTGCTGCGCGCGCTTCTTTTGGTTGTTTACCGTTCATCACACGACCTTTGGCGTACCAGGATCTCAGAATCTTCGCATCGGTCAGGATCTCTGGCCGCTCTGCATAGTCGGGGCGCGAGGTCATGACGGGTCTCAGCACACCATCGCGAATGCCGTCGACCATCCCCAGGATGGATTCGACGGCGGCGGCGGAGGCAAGAATTCCCGATTGGATATTTTGCCGCGCCCGGATCATCGGTGCCAGCAGTTTCCGTTCGTCTGACTGATCTATGCTGAAGTACGGCGTGCCGGGCAGCCGTATCCCACGTGTAAGGGCCGCTGTGATCGCCTCTGTCAGGTCATCGGATGATATGTCTGAACAAATGTCCCTGCACCCGGCTTCATACCCGCTCGTCTGTTCAAGGTCGAATCCCGCAGCCTCTAGGTTACGCTGAACATTGATACATAATTCCCGGACATCCCCATCCCCGCCACACTGGGCAACCAGGTGCTCTATATCATCGAACGAGCACCACCCCTTTGCCAGAATCTCCTTTACCCAGGTGGCACAGAACACTGGGTCGATCATCAGCTGCGTACCGGTCTGGATAACAGCGCGTTTGATTGACCTTCGGCCCCGGGGGCCGCGGTTTGAGAAATTACCCCGTGTACTGTACCCCGCACTGTACTCCCGGGCGACCGTGGTGCGGGTGCCGGTGCTCTCCCCGGTGGTCTGTGCCGGTGAACGCGCCTGATTCCAATTGCCACCCGGGTTATCCAAACTGATGTGCGCGACATCTGCCCCTGACGCCGGTGCGACCGTGCTGTGGTCAGGAAATGTCGCAAGGTTCGGTTCAAGGCCCAGGAGGTCAATTCTCAGGAGATCATCAAAGTCATCAATCTGATCTTTCTGCCCCGTTTCCTGAGCCACCGTGGAACGATGTGCTGGCCCCTCCTTGATCCTGGCCGAGGGGTGCCCGATCCCTGTTGCCTCTCTGTGTTCGTTGCCTGTTTCCGTCTCTGTGATCCTTCCAATACGCGAGGAAAGGAACTGTGCGGTGCGACCATGACCTGCGATGCGGGCCACATCGGCCGGTGTCTGTCGGTCATGGTTCAGGGAGGCGGGGTCAGCACCCGACCGAATGAACAGCGCGCAAACACCGATATTCCCCATGCGCGAGGCAAGATGCAGCGGCGTGTCTCCCTTTGGGTCAGGCCTGTGCAGGCGAGAAGATGCCGCGAAATCGGCCAGCTGTTCAAGCCTGCCATCAAAGATCAGCCGGATTTCGGCGGGGCTAAGCACAGGGCCGTCCGGTTCTGTTGTCGGCCGGGCGGAATTGCCGGGGATGCAAACCAGCCTATCCACGCGCTTCATGGATGACCTCCCTGTTGAACCGGATGCCCCCGATCCCGCAGCTTTGATGTGCCAGCCCCGGTGTCGAGCCCCGACCTATCGGGTGTGTGCCGGGGGTTGAGCCATCCTGTGACGTTCCGCATGCCTCGCGCCTGCGCTTCACACAGGTCGGAACAGGGGATCGCCCCCGGTGTGACCCCCGCGGGGGTACCCGTCGCGTGTGCGTACGCCATACGCATTCCCGCCACCCTCATCCCTCTCCCCACAAAGGCACCGGGACACCGGCATGACCACAGAGGGCAGGACCCCCCGGGGACTCTGCACGTATGCCCGACCGGTCCCGCGCAAGATGGCAGCCCGCATTCGGTCCGGGGAACACAGACCCACGGTGCCAGAGGCACGGCCGATACGGCGGCACAGCCCGGTGGATGCCTGATCCATCGACAGCCCAAACCGCCCCATTACAGCACCTCGGCTCACATGCCCTCCTGACACTACGCGAACCCTGGATGCATTCGGCCTCCGGCAAGCCTCGCCTTGCCGGTGTCCACTGTGCTGCCTCTGGCCCGGATGAGGCGCATGAAACCCATCCGTGACCCACGCACACCAGCATTCCGTGCTCAGACTAGCCAACGGGGGCGGCAGGTTCAACCGAAAATGCGCCCGGGTCGCATTGTGGACCGCATTGAGCTTGCCCGGGGGCATTCTGCTGCCTTACGCCCCTGAGTCGTGGCACAGGCCAGGATAGCGCGCATTCCTCCGTGCATGTTCCGTCAAGCTGGCGGGCGATGACCTGATTTGGCTGGCCTGGCCTGTACCGTTATGCCAGGCGTTCATGTTCCCAAGGCGGGGCATACGTTATGATATTCAACTGTACGGTGACCAAACGCTATTTTATCCTGGAACTGCTTCAAAACGCCGAGGAGGCAGAGGAGGCACCTGCAAAGCGGGGGAATGCGCAGGATCGCGCCAGGTCTCATTTGATTTGGACTCGCAAATCCTAACAGTTGGGTATTTTGCCAAACCATTTGACGAACAAGACGTCAAGAGCGTGTGTAACTTTTCTGAAAGCACCAAGACCAGATCAGCGATTTATCTTTTGGGGCTGGGTTTCAAAATTAAGATCTACGCATGATTTGGAGGATTGCGAACAAACCATCAACCTATGCTTTTGGGAGCTTTAAGAGGTGGTTTGATGCATCTGTGTTTTTGCGCGGCTCGTGTTGAACGCGGATCGGTGCAGCCGACGTGCTGAGCAATATTGACGTCCTCCTAATAGACTGGCGGCGGGTGTTCGCCGACATGCAGCCGACATGCAAGCGTGCGCTGGGGTGTGCCGGGATCGGGCCACAGGGGTATGTTCTGGTCCGCTTCAACTGTCTGCTGAACGCGCAGTGCACCCCAAAGCTGGCGCGGGCACCCTCAACTGCGGTTGGATTTCATGCTGTGTTGCGGTCTCGAGCTCTTTGCGCCTGTGCCCGATGCGACGACCCGTTGCCGTTTTCGCAATGCGCTGGTGCAGGGCGGTTTCCACGATGATCTTGCGGCCGGGGTTTGCCGTGCTCCACAAGACCGGGCCAAAGCTGATGCCCCCGACAATCCGCCCGACGATCCAGGCATGCACTTCAGTACCGACACGCAAGCGCGGCGGGTCAGGAACGGCGCGAAACCTACGCCGGGTTACGCAAGATGACATCCAGGCGGCGTTGCCCGCCCGGAGGAGGCCCGGGTGAGGAAAGTTTCATCGACAGGGTCGACACGGTCCACATGGGGCACCTGCGAACCGGGCCGGGAGCCCCGGGTTTGATACCATGGTCGAAGGGGCGAACACGCGGGCGCGTACTGGCCGACAAGGCCTGTGCCAGCAAGACCAGCCGGGATGCCCTGCGCGGTCGCCACCTATGCGAATGGCCGCCCGTCATAGAGCCCCCCTGTGGGCTTCGGAACAACGCGGGGGCAGGCGGAGCTTCAAACACCGCTTGCGGGGTTGAGCAATGCCTATGCCACGATGAAGCACCGCCCGATAGTCCGGGCCAGCCAAAACAAGATATCCGACTGGCGCTGGTGGCAATCAGGCAGAACCTGCGTGGCACCGCAAACAGGATCACCTTCAACCGGTAAACACCGGCACCCGTACAACCAGACCACCAAAACCGCTTTGCCCGCTGTAGGGCCAGCGGAATGTAAGGCCAGCGGACCGGGCAGAATGGCCCGGTCAAAGCTTCTGCCGAACATCCCGCTGTCACGCAGGGGTCTTTCCAAGAGGTTTGGCCGTTGTCGCATCAAACGAAATACCGATTTTTCAAACGCCGGAAAGGCGTTGGCATCCATCACCTCCGACCACATAACGAATATCCATCGTCAGCAAAAACATGCGTGATTTGCGGCGTGGCATGGCACGTCCCAATGGCGTCGGCCATCCCGGTCCTGGCCAGGACCCGCATCTGTTCCACCATCGAATCCTCAGGAGCATCGCCGGTACGGAATTCCGGAGCCAGAAGGACCGGGGCGACGTATTCAACCGTCTGAAAGATCATATTGAAATTTGCGGCTTTCAAAAACCTGGACAGCATTTCCCGCGGCATCGGCGCGTCGGTTTCCGCATGAGTAGCAAGTTCAGCCAGTGTTTGTAAAGCTGGCGGGATAATTCGACAAAATCCCGTACCACCGCTATCACAGGTCATGTTTGACAACACTTGATACGAGAGCTCATGGCCAGATGCATGAAACAGCCTCCGTGCTTCATTACAGGATAGAATCGTGGGATTCTCTTTGGCAGAGTTGCAGGGGTTTGCGGCTTGGGGAAATTGGCCTGGCTGCGCATCGCCGAACATCAGGTGCCTGACCGTTTCGTCCCCCCGCGCAAAATAATCAAGGCCAGACCAGATAAACGTTACGCGTGGTCAAACGATGTGGTTCATCGGGGAGCATTGCGGCGCAAATGACGTTCGAGATGCCGCAAGACCAAAGACAGACCGATGGTCATCGTCAGATAGACTAGTGCGACAACGTTATAGGTTTCAAAGTACCGGAAATTGCTGGCCGCCGTGACCTTGCCCAATTGCGTGACATCCAATACCCCCAGAACAGAGACCAACGAGCTATCCTTGACCATCGCGACAAAGTCATTGCCCAGGGGCGGCAGGATGGTCCGGAATGCTTGCGGGAGTACAACAAGCCGGAACCTTTGCCACCGGTTGAGCCCCAGGGCCCGCGCCGCCTCGACCTGGCCATCGTCCACCGATTGAAACCCGGCGCGGAACACCTCGGAAATGAACGCGGAATAGGCGATCATCAGGGCAATAATCGCCCGCCAGAGCAAAGAAAAGTCCCGCGTTTGTAACGGTTCGATCCCGACCCGAACGACGGCCCAGTTCCATAGTGCCACCATAGCGGGTGCCAGAACAAAAGCTACATAAAGCAGCAAGACAATGATTGGCACACCGCGCACAATCTCGACATAGAACCGGACTACCTGGCGCACAAACAGCCATTTTGACCCCGTCCCCAGCGCGAGCAATAGACCCACAGTCGAGGCAAGCGCAAAACTGACAAGGGTCACAAAAATAGTGATACGCACACCCTTGAAGAGGGTGGTCAGGATCTGCGCATGCAAATCATCGCTGATGATCCGATAGAGGAAAAACAGCCCCAACAGAACCACAGCCACCAGCCAATATGGAAAATCCTTTTCCTCTGGGCGGGGGGCCATGGTGCGACTTTCAGGGGGAGGCCTCAGGTCATGCCCGGGGCGGGTGGGTTACTGACCCAGCTTGTAGTCAAGGAACCACTTGGTGTTCAGCGTATCCAGCGTACCATCAGCCTCCATAGATGCGAGCGCGGCGTTGATTGAGCCGACGAGTTCACTGCCTTTGGGAAAGATGAACCCAAAATCCTCGGTCCCCAATGGCGTGCCAATGATTTTCAGCGCGCCATTGCTGGCCTCGACATAGCCGTTGGCCGCAGTGCCGTCAGACAGGACAAGATCGACATCACCGGTGCGTAGCGCCTGAATAGATGCACCAAAGGTTTCAAAGAGTTTAATCCGCGGGTTTGCCTCATCCCCGTTGAGAATATCATAGACGGTCACATAGAACGGCGTTGTCCCCGGTTGTGCTCCGGCCAAGAGATCGGGATTGGCCGCAAAACTGGCGGCATCGGTAAATCGATCCTCATCCCCCGCCACGATCATGCGCATTTGCGAAGTCATGTATGTGTCGGAAAAGTCGACCTGTTCCATCCGGTCCTCGCGGATGGTGATCCCGGTCATGCCTAGGTCGAACTGACCTTCGCTGACGGCGACAATCATCGCGTCCCAACTGATGTTTTCATAGACGACGGTGATATTGATCCGCTCCGCAATCTCGGCCATCGCATCATATTCCCATCCAATCGCCTCGCCCGTTTTGGGGTCCACGAATTGCAGTGGCGGATAAGCGTTTTCGGTCACCACCACCACCTCTTGCCCCCCCAGATCCGGCAGGTCGGTGGCCAGGGCCACAGGGACCGCCAACAGGCACGCAGCCAATGCTGTGATCATTGTTTTCATGTCTATCCTCCTTTAACCGGCGTCTGCGGTCTGTGTTTCTTTGATCAACAGATTGCCACAAACAGGGCAATTTGCACGTCTTTTCAGCGTGATAGTACGCGTTTCGGCGTAAAGTGCGTCATAAATCAGCATCTGGTTCGCTAACGTTGTTCCCGCACCCGTGATCCATTTGATTGCCTCGACCGCCATCATTGATCCGATGACACCCGGCAGTGGCCCCAGAACACCCAACGCCGCACAGGACGGTGCCAATCCGGGTGCCGGGGCTTGCGGAAAAATGCAGTGATAACAGGGCGTTCCGGCGGCAGGGGCAAAGACACTGATCTGCCCTTCCCATTGGGTTAAGGCACCAGAGATCAACGGTTTTCCGGTTTCCACCGCCGTTTTGTTCACCAGGTATCGCGTGTCGAAATTGTCCGTCCCATCCAGGATCAGATCATAATGGGCAAAAAGCTCTGCCGCGATATCCCTGGTCAGGCGGCGATGATAGGGGCGAATGGTGACATGCGGGTTTTGTGCCTCTAAAGCCTGTTGCGCGGAAAACACCTTGGGCATGCCGATATGCGCATAGGGAAAGATGACCTGCCTCTGCAAATTGGCGTTTTCCACCACATCATCATCAATCACACCGAGTGTACCAACCCCCCCCGCTGTCAGATATTGCAACACCGGCACGCCCAACCCACCGGCACCGATCACCAGAGCCTTGGCGTTTTTCAGCCGCTTCTGCCCAGGCCCGCCCAATTCACGCAGCACGATGTGTCGCGCGTACCGGTTCAGCTCCGTCTGTGTAAATTTTTCAGACGACGAAGGGGCCAGAGCCGCCTCTTGTGGCTGTGTCCGTTCCCGCAACAGCAACCGCCCCATCCCATAGAGCAGGATCAGGCCAGTCCCTCCCCCCAGGATCAGCCATAGCGCGAAGAACCAGCCCGTTGCTTCGCGCAGCGGATTCAGATCCGCCAAAGTAACCTGCAAGAACAGCACATCAGACATACAAGAGCCCGATCATGATCAACCGGCACCTAACCTGTTGCGTTAATGACCGTGCCAATGCTCCACAGCATCGTGCCCAAGGCCAACAACAAGAGCATCAGCCGCATCCCTTGGGACCGAAATCCTCCCGCACCGGGTTCCGTGTCGCGTGGCCTTCGACGACCAGGAATTGGGCCCGTAGCACGAGGGTAACCACACATTTGCGCGATCCGATCACCATGGGCGACGACAAACGCCTGTTTCCCGGTATTCATCAGGATGACGCCCAAAGGTTCGCGGTAATCGCTGTCGATGGTGCCCGGCATGTTGTGCAAGATGGTCCCATGCTTTAGCATCAGCCCGCTGCACGGACGGTTGTGCACCTCATACCCGTTTGGTATTTCCAGACGCAACATGGTTGGCATCAACGTGCGTTCGCCGACGCCCGGGGTCAACAGCCCGCGGTCGGGCAGGTTCACGCACACATCCGCCTCTGCGGCCCCCGCTGCCTCATAGGACGGCAACCGCCCCAACTGATTCGCCCCGTCATCATGACAAACCCGGATCGTCACCATGCGTGGTTTTCTGTTTTTGTCCCATCAAAAATACCCAAATCGCGACCGGCCCTCAGGTGTTCAACGAATCGGCAACGCGCACAGCCAATTGTCGGGCGACCTCTGTTTTGCCCATCCGTGGCCAGGGTTCGGCCCCCGCGTCGGTGATCAGCACAACCGCATTTTCAGACCCGCCCATAATGCCTGTCGCCGGGCGCACATCATTGGCCACGATCCAGTCACAGCCTTTGCGCAGGCGTTTGGCCGTGGCATGTGCTACCACGTTATCGGTTTCGGCGGCAAAGCCGACGACTAACCCTGGACGTCCGGTTGCCATCTGTGCCACGCCGCGCAAGATGTCGGGGTTTTTGGCGAATTCGAGCACCAGCATTGCATCGTCGCTTTTCTTCAATTTGCGATCTGATGCGCTGACAACGCGCCAATCGGCAACGGCGGCGGCAAAAACCGCCGCATCCACTGGCAAGGCCTCTTTGACCGCAGCTTCCATATCTAAAGCAGTTTCCACCGGGACCACCCGGACACCGGATGGGGCCGCCGTTTCTGCCGGGCCGGTCACAAAGGTCACGTCCGCCCCCAGATCGGCCAGTGCCCGCGCCAGCGCTGTACCTTGCGCACCAGATGACCGGTTGGCGATATAACGCACCGGGTCTATTGGTTCGTGGGTCGGCCCCGATGTAACCAGCACGCGTTTGCCGGTCAATGGCCCCTGGCTCAGTGCCAGTTCAACCGCCGCCACGATCTCCAACGGTTCGGCCATGCGGCCCGGCCCGAATTCGCCACAGGCCATGCTGCCCTCATTCGGTCCGACGAATCGTATCCCGTCCTGGGCCAACTGTGCCCGGTTTCGCCTTGTGGCGGGGTGCTCCCACATCCGGATATTCATGGCAGGGGCGATCAGCACCGGTGTGTCCGTTGCCATCAACAGGGTTGAGGCCAGATCATTGGCCAGACCCGCTACCATTTTCCCCATCATATCTGCGGTCGCGGGGGCCACAACGATCAAATCCGCGCTGCGCGACAGCTGAATGTGACCCATTTCCGCCTCATCCGTCAGATCAAAAAGATCACGATACACCTTTTGCCCGGCCAGGACCGATACGGATAAGGGGGTTACAATTTCCTCTGCCGCACAGGTCAGAACCGGCGTCACCACCGCACCGCGTTCGGTCAGGCGACGGATCAGGTCCAGAGACTTATACGCCGCAATTCCCCCCCCTATCAGGAGCAATATGCGTTTAGAAGCGATCATAGGCACGGCTCTAATTCTTTGAACGCCCCGACCATAGGCCCTACCCGACCAAGGTGTCATTGCCAAGTTTAGCGACAAAGCCGATTCGGTAACCCTAACGCAAAACCTCTGTCCCAGATCTGAGCGGCGTACTCAGTTTTGCGCGATACATTTGTTATCCTCATTCGAGGAAGTGAAGCACCTCATGCGACTGTGTTTCCAAATTCTTGCGCATTCTGGCAAATGCTGCCGCCTCTATCTGGCGTACGCGTTCTTTGCTGAGTCCCAATTCTTTGCCCAAGCTTTCCAGGGTACGCGGTTTATCGCGCAGCCTCCGTTCGCACACGATAAATCGTTCGCGGTCGCTCAGTGCATTCATTGCGGCAACCAGCCAGGCCCGCAACTGGGCAGTGTCATGTCTATCTTCGACCTGCTCAGCAGCTTGTGCACTGTCATCTTCCAGCACGTCGAGCCATTCCTGACCCTCATCGTCCACCGACTGTGTGGCATTCAGTGAATAATCAGACCCTGACAATCGGCCTTTCATAGTTTCAACGTCACGCAGAGGCACACCAATTTCTGTGGAGATCAACTGGTGCAGCTGATGCTGGTCCAGAATTCTCCCCTCTGCCGCCGCCTCACGTTCCAGCCGCGCCTGAACCCGGCGCATGTTGAAAAACAGCGACTTTTGCGAAGATGTGGATCCAATGCGCACCATGGACCAATTGCGCATCACATAATCCTGAATGCTAGCCCTAATCCACCAAATCGCATAGGTAGAGAAACGCACACCGCGATCAGGGTCAAACTTGCTGGCTGCTTTCATAAGACCAAGACCCGCCTCTTGTATCAGGTCATTCATCGGTGCGCCGTAGCGGTTGAATTTTGCAGCCATTGAAATAGCCAACCGCATATAAGATGTAATCAGGCGATGCAGCGCCTCTTCGTCCCTCTCATCTCTCCATGCATAAGCCAGAGCTCGTTCCGTTTTCGCGTCTAAAAGCTCTGCTTTCATCGCGCGGCGCGATAGTGATATTCTCGAGGCGTGGTCCAAAGCCATGTATCATTCCCCTGATCACGATGCGATGCATGCCTTGCATTATACTCTCTAAATTTGGTTACATACTTTCTAAGTTTGGTTACTTTATCGTTTACGCGGGCGAGGGGCAACCGGATCACAAAATTCTATGCGCACAATTCTTCCACCCCTGACACTGGTTATTGGCGGGGCGGCGTCGGGCAAGTCGGCCTTTGCCGAGGAACTGACCCAAAGCGCCCGGTTGCCCAAAACGTATATCGCCACAGGTCAGGCATTTGATACCGAAAGGTCCCGGTTTTGCAGGCACGAACAGATGCAGAGGTTTGTCTGTTGGATTGCGCGACATTCTGGCTAACCAATCTGATGCTGGCGAACCGGGATATCGAGACTGAACAGATACGGTTACTGGCTGCTTTGTCGGTCTGCGCGGCTCCTATCGTTGTTGTATCGAACGAGGTCGGGCAGGGCATTGTGCCCGAAACATCCCTGGGTCGGCGGTTTCGACAGGCGCAGGGCCAGTTGAACATTGCTTTGGCTGTGCAGGCCGACCTGGTCCTGCAGGTCGTCGTGGGATTGCCTCAGATACTAAAGGGAACGATGCCGTGACTCGTCTGCATTTGGTACGACATGGGCCGACCCATGCCAAAACGATAGTGGGGTGGTCCGACCTGCCCGCCGACTTGTCGGATCAGGCGGCCCTTGCGCACATTTCCGCCCATTTACCAGACCAGGCGGTGCTGGTGTCCTCTGACCTCAGCCGCGCCATTGCGACGGCGGATGCGATCCAGGGTGCGCGGTCCCGGTTGCCGCATGATCCGGCTTTGCGAGAGATGCATTTTGGCACCTGGGAGCTGCGCGCCTATGCCGAAATCGAAGCCGAAGATTCCCATCTGATCCGCGCCTTTTGGGACGAACCCGGCGATGTGCGGCCACCTGGCGGGGAAAGCTGGAATACCCTGATCCAACGAGTCAATCCGGCCATCGACCGGTTGGTTGCGAATCACTTGGGGCAGGACATCATCGTGGTCGCGCATTTCGGTACCATCCTGAGTCAGCTACAGCGCGCCAAGGATTTGACCCCCTACAAAGCCTTCGGGCACCGGATTGAACATCTGTCGGTGACCGAAATCCTGTTCGACGACAAAAACGGTTGGCAGGTGGGGGGCATCAATCGCCGTCCGTGATGTTCCTTCTCGCAAAGGCCAATTTTGCGTGCACAGCTGGCTTGGATGGCACGGCGCGGTGCTTTATGGCCTTTTGTCGATGATCGGACGTTTTCCTGTTGGTCCTTGCTGGCCTTGACCAAACGGCATTCCAGTGCCGGGTTGTGGCCTGCCGATTCCGCATATCGGGCAATCGCCCGGTGGCTGTGTGCCGGGACGGCAGCCGGATGTTCCGCCCTGCACGGTGCGCGCATGCCGCATGGCGTTGCACTAGCGTGTATCGCGGTGTATCGCGGGTTCTAGGCGTCAGAGGTGGTGCAGGCTAACCCTGTGCACATAGAACCCGCTGAACCCATGCCAATATCTCATATCGTATGCCAAATGATGCCAGGGACGGTTGGCTATTCGGTCAGCATGTATTTGCTGGATGTATTTGCTGGCCGGTGTTTGTCTATACATCTGCTGTCGCCCGCATCATGCGATATGATCTGGTCGTTCGTGCTAGAAGGTTGCACCTATTGCAAGGCGCATCTGAGCCAGTCGGCTGTTCAGCGATGGTGGGCCGCGGGTGCGACCTAGGCCCATAACCCGCCGCCCCGTGACATGCCATTGGATCGGGTGCCTCCGGCTGCGTTAACCAATCTTAAACGCACAACCGGTTAGCGATAAACCATTCGCCAACCACAATGGGAAACGGCATGGTCGTACGCACCTATTCTGTGGCCTTTCAAGGGGTCGAGGCCAAAATGGTTGAGGTGCAATGCGCGGTATCCCCCGGTCTGCCAGCCTTTGCCATTGTCGGCCTGCCGGATAAGGCCGTGTCCGAAGCACGCGATAGGGTACGCAGCGCCCTGGCCGCGCTTGCCATCGCACTGCCATCCAAACGCATCACCATCAACCTTTCGCCTGCCGATCTGCCAAAAGAAGGCAGCCATTTCGATCTGCCAATTGCCTTGGCACTGCTTGCCGAGCTTGAGGTGATTCCGGCCGACATGGCCGCCGCAACCGTTGCCTTGGGGGAATTGTCGCTGGACGGCACCTTGGTTCCTGTACTGGGGGCCCTGCCCGCCGCGATGGCGGCCGCAGAGGAAGACCGCAGTCTGCTTTGCCCCGCGGCATCGGGGGCCGAGGCCGCATGGGTCGGCGCGACCGAGGTGATCGCCGCCGGTGACCTGGCTGAGGTGCTGCGCCACTACACCGGTCAGAACCCGCTGGCACCCGCCAAACCGGGAGAGGTCAATGCCGCGACGCAAACGCGGGATCTGCGGGACGTCAAAGGCCAGGAAAAGGCCAAACGTGCCCTGGAAATTGCCGCCGCCGGACGGCATCATCTGATTATGGTGGGCACGCCAGGATCGGGTAAATCGATGTTGGCGGCGCGGTTGATCGGAATTTTGCCCGCACTGACGCCGGTTGAGGCGCTGGAAACTTCCATTATCCATTCGGTCAGCGGCCTGTTGAATGCCGGGGGCATCAGCCGCACTCGCCCTTTTCGCGAACCCCATCACACCGCGTCCATGGCTGCGATTGTCGGCGGCGGGCGCGGAGCAAAGCCCGGCGAAATCAGTCTGGCGCATAATGGGGTGCTGTTTATGGATGAATTTCCGGAATTCCCCCGGACGGTTCTGGAAACCCTGCGCCAGCCGATTGAAACGGGCGAGGTGATGGTGGCACGTGCGAATGCACATGTGAAATATCCTTGCCGCTTTCTGCTCGCCGCAGCGGCAAACCCCTGTAAATGCGGCTATCTGCCGGATCCCGCCCGCGCCTGTGCCCGGGTTCCGCAATGCGGTGATGATTATCTGGGTCGTATATCCGGCCCGTTGATGGATCGGTTCGATCTGCGGGTCGAGGTCCCTCCGGTCGCCTACACTGATCTTGACTTGCCAGCCTCAGGCGACACCAGCGAAACCGTGGCCGCCCGCGTGGCCGCCGCCCGCCAGCGGCAAGTGAACCGCTATGAAAACATCCCCGGTGTGCGCCAGAATGCAGATATCGGGGGGGCAGTTTTGGACAGATACGCCACCCCGGATGCCGAAGGGCGCAGCCTGTTGACCCAGGTGGCCAACAAATTCGGCTTATCGGCACGGGGGTATCACCGGGTGCTGCGGGTTGCGCGGACCATCGCCGACCTGGACCACTCGGATCAGGTGCGACGCCCCCACGTCGCCGAGGCGTTCAGCTATCGTTTGACAGCTGCGATTGCCGGATGAGCCAGGCCGCCAGCTCGGTCAATGTCCGCACTGCCCAAGGTACCCCGTGTTGTGGAACAACGGCCAGACATATGGCAGGTGCTGTTCTTCCTGTGCATAAACCCCGACCCCCGCTGTGGTCAGCCGGGCCGCCATGCGTCGGGTTTGTTATACCGCAAAAATTTCATTGTTACTGACACACAGCCAAAGACCGCTGCGTGAGCGCGTGACGTTCGGTAGAAGCTTCGATTTGGCCATTCTATCCGGTCCGATGGCTTTACAGTGGGCAAAGCGGTTTTGACGGTCTGGTTATGCGATTGCCGGTGTTTGCGGGGTGAGGATGACCCTGTTTGCGGCACCCCGCAGGTTCTGCCTGATCGCCACCATATCGCCACCAGTGCCAGTTGGACGTTTTGTTTTGACCAGCCCGAACTATCGGGCGGTGCTTCATCGTGGCATAGGCACTGCGCAATCCCTCAAGCAGCGGTTGGAGATCAGCATGCCCCCGCGTTGTTCCCGGGCCCGCAGGGGCCGATGACGGGCGGCCGTACGCATGATCCCGTCACGGTGGCGACCGCGCAGGCATCCCGGTTGGCCTTGCTGGCATAGGCCTTGTCGGCCATACCCGTCCGCGCGTTCGCGCCTTTGACCATACGATATCAAGACGATATTACGGCAGAATTGCACGCGCCCCAGCCAAATGCGCCAGCCGCGCGACCATGGTGACATGGCTACACGGATTGCCAGGGACATTATGTATCACCGTGGAAATGCAGGCAACCTATAGCCCGGGGCGAGTCCCGATGACAATTTCCGAGATTTTCACCCGACGCGGGGAAACAGCAATGGCACCGTGCGTTCCAGCCGCGCACGCATCAGGTCCGGGTCCTGCACCCGCGCCATACGGTTAGAGATTGGCGGCCGCTGCTTGCCAGCTCATGTCAGTCGGGCCTCGATCACATCCCATATCCTGGCGGCGACATTGAGTCCGTCAAACCGCTCAAGCTCTTGAATACCGGTTGGCGAGGTCACGTTGATTTCCGTCAGACAGTTGCCGATCACGTCGATGCCGACAAATATCTGACCCTTTTTCCGCAAAAGCGGCCCAATCTCGGTACAGATTTCTATGTCACGGTCGGTCAGACTGGTTTGTTCCGGGCTCCCCCCGACATGCATGTTCGACCGCGTCTCTCCCT
>JACOMT010000031.1:0-11410 GCA_014623385.1 Paracoccaceae bacterium | reverse complement strand
GCCGGGACCCGATTGATGGCCCCAACGGGTTCCCCGTCAACCAGGATTATCCGCCTGTCCCCATTACGGACATCCGGCAGGAATTTCTGGACAATCAGCGGTTCCCGGCTGAACCCGGTGAACAGTTCGTGCAATGCGCTGAGATTGCGGTCATTCGCATCCAGCCGGAACACACCAAACCCGCCATTTCCATAAAGCGGCTTCAGGATGACATCGCCATGTTCGGCCTTGAAGGCGCGAATCGTGTCCAGGCTGCGCGTGATTACGGTGGGCGGCGTCAGGTCCGGAAAATCCAGAACCAGGAGTTTTTCCGGATAGTTCCGCACCCAGAACGGATCATTAACCACCAAAACCTGGCCGTTCAGGCGATCCAGCAGATGGGTCGATGTGACATAAGGCATGTCAAACGGCGGGTCCTGGCGCAGCCAAATCACATCGAAATCCGCCAGATCAACCTCGGTCAGCGGGCCCAGAATGGCAGGCGTACCCAAAACACGTTGAACGGTTATGGGGTGGCCGCGTGCCATGATGCGGCCGGTCTGAAACGACAACGCATCCATGCTATAATAGAACAGGTCGTATCCGCGCACCTGCGCTTCCTCTGCCAAACGAAAGGAACTGTCCGCGTTGATATCGACCTGCTGAATCGGGTCCATCTGAAATGCAATTTTCACAGCATACCTCTGTGACTACCAGAACACATGGCGCAGCAATGCCCGGTCTGCAATTGGGATCAGGCGAAATAGGCGTTTTCTAAAATCTCGCACTTGCCCGTCCGGGAGACCAGCGCGACATCAATCTGCATCTCTGTCAGCTGGCCGTCAGGACAGCAGCCCAGGAACTCCTCGGCAGCGGCGGCGATACGCAAAAGCTGTCTGCGGGTGATCCTCTGGGCCGCCATACAAAGGTCGCGCGCCGCCTTGACCTCGACAAATACAACGCGGGCCCGGTGTTGCAGGATCAGATCAATTTCCCCGGCCTGGCCACGCCAACGGCGTTGTAGAATCTGAAAGCCACGGAATTGATACAATTGCGCAACACGATCCTCGGCGGCGACACCGGCATAATGGGACATGGTGCCACGATGCTGTCTGGTCATATTTCCGTTTTTCCCAATTTCAATGCCATTTGATAGACTTGGCGCCGTGGCAAGCCATGCGCCTTGCTGACCAGATCCGCCGCATCCCGCACCGACATCCTGTCCAGTGCTATCCTTAGATTGTCTTCTATATAATCTTTATTAACGGGTTCTGAACGCGCCCGATCAATCAACAGGACGATTTCCCCTTTGGGTGGCCGGGTGTTCACCGTATTCAAAATCGCTGCCAGCGATCCGCGCCGTACGTCTTCAAATTTTTTGGTCAATTCGCGGCACAGGGCTGCGGGATGGTCTGCCCCGAATACTGACACGGCGTCCTCCAGGGCCGCTGCGATCCGGTTGGGAGATTCATAAAACACCAGCGTCGCCGCCACCCCGGTCAGCGTTTCCATCCGTGTGCGGCGGCCGACGCGGGTGTTGGGCAGGAACCCGGCAAAATGAAACGCATCCGTTGGCAACCCTCCCAGGGTCAGTGCCGTCACCACGGCGGACGGACCGGGTGCGGCGGTGACGGTATATCCCGCATCCCGGACCGCCCGGGCCAGATCAAATCCCGGATCGGCAATCATCGGTGTTCCCGCCTCGGACGCGTAGGCCACACTGTTGCCTTTGGCCAGGGCGGATAACAGCCGGGCACGCTCCCCCGGGCCACTGTGATCATGATAGGCGATCACAGGTCGGCCCGCCAACGGGATCGCATGTATTTCCGCCAGCTTGCGCAAACGTCGCGTGTCCTCGGCGGCCAGAATGTCCACGGATGCCAAAATATCCAATGCCCTTAGGGTTATATCCCGTGCCGCCCCAATCGGGGTTGCCACCAGGTAAAGCCCGGGCGACAGTTTCACGATCTGATGATTCAACGCTGGACCCGATCCAAATTGATGGTTATTATCCCGGCACATGAAGCAAGGCGGCGACAGCCGCTTGGAACAGGGAAAAGCATCGGATCATGTTTGCCGTTTTCGCCCCCCTTCGCAAGATCCGGCAGGGGGGCTTTGCCCTTGGGTTTGCCACCCTGCTGGCCGCCTGCGACCATGTCGCGTCGGGTACAGTTCGGGGGGGGCCGACGATCAACACCGCAGCCCCGGTGCCGGTCGCATTGCTAATCCCGAAAGGCTCGGAAGCCAGCGGCGATGCGGTTCTGGCACAAAGCCTGGAAAACGCGGCGCGCCTGGCCGTGTCGGACCTGCAGGGGGTGCAGATTGATCTGCGCGTCTACGACACCAAGGGGGCGGCGGATACGGCTGCGGCCCAGGCTGTGCAAGCGGTCAATGACGGGGCCAAGATCATCCTTGGTCCGGTACGGGCCGAACCGGCCAATGCCGCTGCGGTTGCCGTAGCCAACAAAAATGTGAACGTGTTGTCCTTTTCCAACGACTCAGCTGTTGCAGGCGGCAATCTTTATATCCTTGGTACGACATTTCAGAATACAGCCAACCGGCTGGCCCGCTATGCGGTTGCCCAGGGCCGGACCGATATTGTAGTTGTGCATGCCACGGATGTGGCTGGGCAATCGGGCCGCAACGCCATTCAGACCGCCGTGGGTGGCACGCAGGCGCAATTGGTGGGCACCGTACCCTATGGGCTGTCTCAGCACAGCGTGGTCGCCAGCGTGCCCGTGATTCGCGACCAGGTGCTCCGTTCGGGGGCGAACGCGATCTTTTTGACTTCGACCACCGCCGGTGCACTGCCGCTTCTTACACAACTGTTGTCCGAACGCGGCATTCGCCCGCCAGAAATACAATATATCGGGCTGGCCCGCTGGGATATCCCGGTCCAAACGCTGGAATTGCAGGGGGTTCAAGGGGGATGGTTTGCGAAACCCGACCCGATTTCTGCACAAGAGTTCCGCGCAAGATACACGGTGGCCTATTCTTCGGCCCCCCAAACGATTACGGGCCTGGCGTATGACGGGATTGCCGCAATCGGGGCACTGGTCGGGTCTGGGAAATCGAATGCGCTGACCGGCGCGGCCCTGACCCAAAGCGCAGGATTCCAGGGGGCAACCGGGATATTCCGCCTGCGGCCAGATGGCACGAACGAACGGGCCCTTGCCGTTGCCACAATTGAGAATAAACAAGTGGTTGTGATTGATCCTGCCCCGAACAGCTTTGCCAACGCCGGTTTCTGACCCTTCTCTGCTCGTTAAACTGCGGGTAGACGCCGATGACCTGATCTGTGACGCTTGGAAGATTTTTGATACCAAAGCGGTGCGCAATCGGATAGATACGGCCATCAGATCCGGTGCTGACTATGCCCAACACCGGAATGTGATCATAGACGTGCTGCGCAAGGCACAGACAGATGGGCGCAAAACCATTTCCAGCGCGTTTTTAGCGCGCCCCTTTTCCGCACGTGCGCTGACCCGATCCTACACCTATCTGGCCGACGGGTTGGTTACAACCGCCTTTTATGCAGTGCAAAAATACCTGCATCCGTTGGAAACGCCTACGTCCAGCGAGCGCGTGGCACTGATAGCGGTCGGCGGCTATGGCCGGGGTGAAATGGCACCGTATTCCGACATCGATCTGTTGTTCCTGTTTCCCTACAAAATCACCCCCTGGACCGAGAGCGTGATCGAATCCATGCTCCGGATTCTGTGGGATATGAATATGAAAGTCGGGCATGCCAGCCGCACAATCCGCGATTGTGTACGCCTGGGCACCGCAGATTACACAATCCAGACGGCCCTGCTGGAACATTTTTTCCTGGATGGAGATACGGCACTGGCGGCAGAGCTGGCCACCACATTGCGCAAAGAGCTCTTTTCCCGGTCGAGTCGCCATTATATCGAGGCCAAGCTGGAAGAGCGGGACCGTCGCCACCAACGACAGGGTGAGCGTTATGTGCTCGAACCGAATGTAAAAGAGGGCAAAGGCGGCCTGCGCGATCTGCAATCGCTGTATTGGATTGCGAAATACCTTCATGACGTCAGTACGGTCAAGGAGCTGGTTGATATCGGCGTGTTCCGCCCCGAAGAACACCGCCGATTCGTGGTGGCCGAGGAATTTTTGTGGGCCGTGCGGGCGCATCTGCATCTGTTCACGCAGCGACCAACGGAAAAGCTGTCCTTTGACCTGCAGGTCGAGGTGGCCGGGCGATTGGGATACAAAGACCGCGCCGGGTGCCGCGCGGTCGAGGTGTTCATGCAGGATTATTTCCGGCATGCGACCGCCGTTGGGTACCTGACGCGCATTTTCCTGACCAAGCTGGAAATGATTCATGTGAAATCCGAACCCCTGTTGCAACGGATTTTTCGACGGGCACCAAAGGTGGGTGCGGCGTATAAAGTGGTGCACAACAGGCTGGATCTGGCCGAGCCGGATAGGTTTTTTGACGACAGATTAAACATTTTGCGCCTGTTCGAAGAAGCGTTGCGCACGGGGCTTTTGCTCCACCCGGATGCGATGCGGCTGATCACGGCACACCTGCATCTGATCAATAACCCGATGCGGACCGATCCCGAGGCCCAGAAAATATTTTTGAATCTCTTGCTGAACCACGGCAATCCGGAACGTGCGCTGCGCCGGATGAATGAATTGGGGGTTTTGTCGGCCTTCATTCCCGAATTCGCCCCGATTGTCGCGATGATGCAGTTCAACATGTATCATAGCTATACGGTCGATGAACACATCATCCAGTGTATCGCGCAACTGGCGACACTGGAAAAAGGCGAGCTGGTCGAACGCCTGCCCATTGCCTCTGAAATTCTGCAAGAGGGGGTCAACCGGCGCGTGCTCTATGTGGCGCTGTTGCTGCACGACATTGCCCGGGGGCGGCCAGAGGATCATTTGATTCTGGGGGCCAAAATCGCGCGCAAGGTGGCACCACGTCTTGGCCTGAACAAAAGCGAAAGCGAAACGGTGGAATGGCTGGTACGGTATCATCTGTTGATGTCCGACATGGCCCAAAAAAGAGACATTGCCGATCCGCGTACCGTTCGGGATTTTTGCAAGATGGTGCAGACGGTCAAGCGGCTGAACCTGCTGACCGTGCTGACGGTGTGCGATATTCGCGGTGTCGGCCCGAACGTCTGGAACAATTGGAAAGCGGTGCTGCTTCGCGCCCTGTACCGCCAGGCCCGCCAGGCTTTGGAAGCGGGGATGGAGGGTCTGAACCGCGAAAACCGCGAGGTCGAGGCAAAACGCGCCCTGCGCACCGCGTTGCAGGATTGGCCAAAGGCCGATATCAAACACGAAACAGGCCGACATTATCCGCCCTATTGGCAGGGCTTGCACGTCACGGCCCATGTGGTCATTGCGCGCCTGCTGCGTGACCTGGAACAAACCGGTGATCCCAGCGCCATCCGGATTGACCTGCATCCGGACAAAGACCGCGACGCCACCCGCGCCTGTTTTGTGATGTCTGACCACCCGGGGATATTTGCACGCCTGGCAGGGGCGCTGGCCCTGGCCGGGGCGAATGTGGTGGACGCCCGCAGCTATACGACCAAGGACGGCTATGTTACGGATGTGTTCTGGCTTCAGGATGCGAATGGCCACCCGTATGAGGCAGCCTGCCTTCCCCGGCTGACGCAAATGATCCACGATACGCTCAAGGGCAGGCTGGTCGCGCGCGAGGCGTTCAGGACTCGTGATCAGGCCAAAAAACGCGCACGCACGTTCGAGGTAAAAACCCATGTCACCTTTGATAACGAAGGTTCCGACATCTATTCGATTATCGAGGTTGATACGTGGGACCGCCCGGGGTTGTTGTATGATCTTGCGCGAACACTGGCCTATGCGAATGTCTATGTCGCGAACGCCGTGATTGTGACCTATGGCGAACAGGTGGTCGATACGTTTTACGTCAAGGATATGTTCGGCCTGAAATACCACTCGAAATCCAAACAGAAAGCGCTGGAAACCAAACTGCGCACCGCTATCGCGGATGGGGCTAAACGGGCCGGTCTATGAAACCCGTAAGTTTGATAACCGGATTTCTGACGGTGGGGACATGGACCCTGCTCAGCCGGGTTTTGGGCTTTGTCCGTGACGCGATGATCCTGGCTTTTCTGGGGACAGGACCATTGTACGAATCCTATGTCGTCGCTGTTCGTCTGCCAAACATGTTTCGCCGCTTTTGTGCCGAAGGCGCGTTTAACATGGCCTTTGTCCCGATGTTTTCAAAAAAGGTGGAAACCGGCGACGACGCGCGGGCCTTTGCCGAAACCGCGTTTTCCGGGCTTGCCTCGGTTCTGATCCTGCTGACCCTGCTGGCGCAACTGGTGATGCCCTGGATCGTCTACGGTCTGGCCAGTGGCTTTGCCGGGCAGGATCAGTTTGATCTGTCTGTGGAATTTGGCCGGATTGCGTTTCCGTACATTCTGTTCATCTCGCTGGCTGCGCTGCTGTCCGGTGTGCTGAACGCGACCGGCCGGTTTGCCGCTGCCGCAGCGGCACCCGTGCTGTTGAACGTCCTGTTGGTGTCCGCCATGGTGATCGCGGCAACCACGGACAGCGATATTGCCCGTACGCTGGTCTGGATGATCCCGGTGGCTGGTGTGGCCCAGATGGTGCTGGTCTGGGTCGCCGCATCGCGGGCCGGGTTTCCTTTGCGGGTTCGGTACCCGCGCTGGACGCCAGAGATGCGCAAGCTGGTCACCATAGCACTGCCGGCGGCCATGGCGGGTGGCGTAACCCAGATCAACCTGCTGGTGGGTCAGCAGGTGGCCAGTTACTTTGATCGCGCGGTTGGTTGGCTTTACGCTGCGGACCGGCTGTACCAATTGCCCCTGGGCGTCGTCGGGATCGCCATTGGCGTGGTTTTGTTGCCCGATCTGTCCCGTCGGCTTGCCGCCCGGGACGACACCGGCGCGCGTGAGGCGTTCAGCAGGGCCGGAGAGATCTCTTTGGCACTTACAATTCCCTGTGCCGTTGCCCTGGTTCTGGTGCCACTGCCTTTGGTGTCTGTGCTGTTCGGGCGGGGCCAGACAACGGCTGAGGACAGCACCGCGATTGCCATGGCCGTTGCGATTTACGGTTTGGGGTTGCCGGCATTTGTTCTGCAAAAAACGCTGCCACCCCTGTACCTGGCCCGCGAAGACACGCGGACGCCCTTTCGCTATGCGGTATTGGCGATGGGGTTGAATGCGGTGGTCGCTGTGGGGTTGGCACCGCTGATAGGCTGGCTGGCCCCGGCGATTGCCACCAGTTTGTCGGGTTGGGCGATGGTCGGGCTGCTGGCGACAGGGGCGCAACGCCTGGGCCCCGTCGCCCGGTTCGACGCCCGGTTCTGGTCGCGCTTGTGGCGCATTTGCGTCTCTTCCGCTGTGATGGGGATCTTTGTGCTGGGCTATGCCCATGTGCTGGCTGACGCCTTGCGGACCGATGGCATTCGATACCTGGCGCTGGCCGGTTTGGTTCTTGGCGGGATCGTTGTCTATTTCGCCGCGACCCATGTGACCGGGGCACTGCGGCTCTCGGACTTCAAAGAGGCCGTGCGGCGTGGGCGCTGATCATCAATCGCGTCGGATACCGGACAGAATGCGGGCCCATCCGCCGGGGGCAAGGAAAAACGACAGAACCCGGCCAGATCAGCCATCCAATCCCCCGTCCCGCCAAACAGCAGGCCAAACAACAGCTGAATGCCCATTAAAACCAGGATCATCGAACATGCGAACAGCAACCGGTTCTGGCCAGTCCAGCGTGCATTCCTGTGAACAACGGGGGCCTCCTGGTTCTGAACAGCATCCTGTCTGGCGATGCGGGCACCCTTTGCGTTGCGCAATCTGTTTGCCGCAACCGCAAGGGTATCTGTTTTATTGTGCCGGGCGGCCTGCAGGCTATCAAAGGGATCCGCGCCGATACCCGGGCAGGCGCATCCGGGCGCTGCGTCTGAACAGTAGTGCCCTCCGGGTGTCGGGATTGACCTGCCCACCAACCCGCGCAGCACGCTTGCGGCGCTGACCATCGTGCCGTATCGGGCAGCGTCAAGGTGCTGGTCGGGTCCGCGCCGTGGTCCTCATCCTCGGCCTGGCTGCGCTGGTTTCAGACGCCATCCGATAGCCTGCGGGCCGCTGATGATGCCGTGCGCGCCCAGGCTCATCGACACTTCAATCCGCATCAGCACCAGAAACAGGGCGACCACGACCGGGGGCAATGGATTGACAGCGTGACTATAGTTGGGCTGTGACATCGCCCGGGACTCTCTCTCTGATAGCCATGGGCCAGCCGGGCGACCGATGCAACACCCGGCGTAACACCCGGCGGGCAGGTTTCCCGATACATGGCAATCATGCGAACAGCAACCGGTTCTGGCCAGTCCAGCGTGCATTCCTGTGAACAACGGGGGCCTCCTGGTTTTGAACAGCATCCTGTCCGGCGGTACTGGCGCACCCAAGGTATCTGTTTTATTGTGCCGGGCGGCCCGCAGGCCATCAAAGGTATCCGCGCCGATACCCGGGCAGGCGCATCTGGGCGCTGCGTCTTAACAGTAGTGCCCTCCGGGTGTCGGGATTGACCTGCCCGCCAACCCGCGCAGCACGCTTGCGGCCCTGACCACCGTTCTGACCCATTGGCTTTGCCGTGTCGGGCATCGTCAAGGTGCTGGTCGGGTCCGCGCCCATGACCGGTTTGAAATTTGTGGTCCGCACCGTGGTCCTCATCATCGGCCTGGCTGCGCTGGTTCCGGACACCATGCCGGGGGCGCGGTGGTCCTGAACTCCGCCGTCATGGTCCGCCCTGGACCCGTCGCGCAAACAGGGCAGCCTGGTGACATTCGACCTAAACCCGCGCGATACCGCACAACCGTTCTTGACCTGTATCGGTACGGCGGTTACGCGCTGAGGCGCATGTTCCTGGACGGAGATCAAAATATGTCAAAGGTGGTCCCAACCCCGTCCGCCTTCACCCCCCGTGTGTTTTCCGGCATTCAACCGTCGGGTGGCCTCACTCTGGGGAACTATCTGGGCGCGATTAAACGCTTTGTTGAGATTCAGGATCAAGGGGCATTTGAAACGATCTATTGCATGGTCGACATGCATGCGATCACCGTATGGCAGAATCCCGCAGATCTGATTCGCAATACCCGCGAATTATGTGCCGGGTTCATCGCCTCTGGCATTGATCCGGAAAAATCGATCCTGATCAATCAAAGCCAGGTTCCCGAACATGCGCAACTGGGATGGATTTTCAACTGTGTCGCCCGCATGGGCTGGATGCAGCGCATGACCCAGTTCAAGGACAAGGCTGGCAAGAATGCGCAGAATGCGTCGCTTGGTCTGTTTGGATACCCAGCACTGATGGCCGCGGACATTCTGATCTATCACGCCACCCATGTGCCGGTGGGGGAGGATCAGAAACAGCACCTGGAACTGACCCGCGACATTGCGGCCAAGTTCAACCATGATTACGGTGTCGACTTTTTCCCATTGACCCGGCCCGTGATCGAGGGCGTCGCAACGCGCGTCATGAGCCTGCGCGATGGTGCAAAGAAAATGTCAAAATCTGACCCGTCCGACGCCAGCCGCATCAATATGACCGACACAGCGGACACCATCGCAAAAAAGATCCGCAAGGCCAGGACTGACTCGGATACATTGCCGTCCGAATCCGGCGGCCTGGCGGCACGGCCCGAGGCGCGCAATCTCATCAATATTTATGCGGCGCTAAGCGATCAAACCGTTGAGCAGGTGCTGTACGAGGTTGGCGGCAAGCCGTTTGCCGCATTCAAACCGATGCTCGCCGATCTGTCCGTCGCAAAGCTGGGTCCTATCGGTGCGGAAATGGCGCGTTTGATAGCTGACCCGGCAGAGATTGACCGCCTTTTGACGCGGGGTTCCGAACGGGCCCGAAACATCACAGCGCCGATCCTGCGCCAGACTTATGACATTGTGGGGATGGTACCGCCCGTGCCCGTTGGTTCCGCCCCGTGATCAGGATAAACACGTGCACGTCAAAGCAGCACCATCAAATGTTCCGGCAAATGTTCCGGTCACAGGTGCCTCATTCGCGTATCTGCTGACCCGTGGTTCGGGCATGTCGATGCGGCCCCCGGCATAATGGGACAGCCCGTCCGGATCAGGGATCGGTCATGGTTCGTGCGGTTTTGCCGGGCTTTCCGGTCCGGCTTGATTGACCCGTTCCCCGTTTATGCCAGTGATCCCGCCAATGATGCGCAAGACCTTTGCATAAGCTGGATGATGGCGGATAAACCATCAACCCGGTATGCTGTAACGGGTCGAACGCCCGACGCGACGACGTGCTATTCGGGATATGGCTGGCATTGGCATGGGCGTTATCCAGATCCACGTGTAAATTCTTGCGGCTGGTGCTGGACATTTTAGACATTTTAAATGCAACAGGGTTTTCCTGACGCGGGAAACCCGCCGGAATGGAGCGCGCACAATGCTGAACACACCCACCGATCTGAAGTCGCTTTTGCAGGACCCCGGCCTTTTGGCAACGCAGGCCTATATTGGCGGGGTGTGGGTTGATGGGGAAAATGGCGTATTTGACGTCATAAACCCCTCTCGCGGCGATACGGTCGCCACGGTTGCTGATCTTTCACGCGCCCAGGTGGCGGATGCCATCGCCCGGGCCGAGGTCGCGCAAAAGGATTGGGCCGCAATTACCGGCAAGGAGCGGGCGACCATCCTGCACCGCTGGTACCGGTTGATGATGGAAAACGCCACCGATTTGGCGGCGATCCTGACCGCGGAACAAGGCAAACCCCTGACCGAGGCGGTGGGCGAGATTGGCTATGGCGCGTCGTTTGTTGAATTCTTCGCCGAAGAGGCAAAGCGGATTTATGGCGAAACCATTCCCGGGCATCAGCGGGACAAACGGATCACCGTGATCAAACAACCGATTGGCGTGGCAGCCTCGATCACGCCATGGAATTTCCCGAACGCGATGATCACGCGCAAGGCCGCCCCGGCATTGGCGGCGGGCTGTGCCTTTGTCGCGCGTCCGGCACACCTGACACCTTTGTCGGCTTTGGCCATGGCTGTGCTGGCCGAACGCGCCGGAATTCCGGCAGGCGTGTTCAGCGTTGTGACCACAACCGATGCCCCGGACACCGGCAAAGAGTTTTGCGAAAACCCGGCCGTGCGTAAACTGACCTTTACCGGGTCGACCCGGGTGGGCAGGATACTGTTACGGCAGGCGGCGGATCAGGTGATGAAATGCTCGATGGAGCTGGGGGGCAATGCGCCCTTTATCGTCTTTGATGATGCGGATCTGGACGCAGCAGTAGAGGGCGCGATGATCTCGAAATACCGCAACAATGGCCAAACCTGCGTTTGCGCCAACCGCATCTATGTGCAAGCGGGTGTCTATGACGCCTTTACCGCCAAACTTGTTGCGGCGG
>JACOMT010000030.1 GCA_014623385.1 Paracoccaceae bacterium | reverse complement strand
AACGTTGTCTGCACCGATCCGAACCGCGTTCGATACGAACCGCGCAAAAACAGGTGCATCAAACCGCGCCTGAACACCTTCTAAAAGCATACCAGGTTGATGGTTTGTCCGCAATCCCCCAAATTATGTAGAGGTTATGTAGAGGTCTTTTCTATTATATTTTCCACCTAAACTCGAATCACCCGTCTTGAGGTCGCTCCGCGGCTCTCAGTCATTTCGTTTCCTTCGTAGCACTCAACCTGCCCTTGTTCTGAAGCTCCATAGGCACCATCTGGCTTACGTTCTGACGTATGTTATTTTTGTGGATTATTACAGGATTTTTATGTTTTTAGCGTTTTTCTGATATAACTTTTTATTTGGCTATTCTTTTCGTATTTGTTATCCTTGTTTCTGTTCTCATGGGCTTTCCCTAACGCCTTAGTCCCTCTCACCGAAGCACCGGTCTCGGTCCTGGTAGAACATTGGCGTGGGTGATGAACGGCAAAGGCGGGGTCATATCGGCAGCACATCCAGGATGGCCGCCTCAATCAGCTTCAAACAGCGGTCATCGGAAAATCGATGATCCGCATTCTTGACCAACAACAGGCGCACATCCTCTGCGCTAATGTGTTCTAGCAGACGCAGAGCTGTATCCGTGCTGACCGCGGTGTCCGCTGTCCCCTGGAGGCACCGCACCGGAAACGGCAGATTCAGTGCACTGCGCAGAACCAGATGCCGACGCCCGCTGTCGATCATCTTTCGCGTGACGATGTAGGGGTCCATGTAGTCGGATGGCAGTTCGATTTGACCATCACGCGCCAGCACCGCCTTTTGCGCATCTGAAAAGGACGCCCAATAGTCATCCTCGGTAAAATCCGGTGCCGCCGCGATTGTAACCAAACCGGCAATCCGTTCCGGGTTGTTGCGCGCAAAAAGCAACGCCTGCCATCCGCCCATGGACGAGCCCACAACAATCAGCGGTCCATCGGCCAACATGTGCAGGGCAGCAGAGGTGTCCTCAGCCCAATCGCCGATGCAGCCGTCTTCAAACGTGCCGCTGCTTTCGCCGTGACCGGAATAGTCAAGCCGCAAAAACGCGCGGCCCTGTGCCTGAGCCCAGGCTTCCAGATGCACGGCTTTAGTCCCTTCCATATCGGATTTCAACCCGCCCAAAAACACAATGCACGGCCCAGTTCCAGGCGTCTTGTGATAGGCGAGCCTGCGGCCCTGCGGCGTATCCAGAAATGTCGTAGCGGGCATCCGTGACTCCGTTCCCTTTTCGCCAGATGTGACATCAGATGTCACATGGGAGATGTAGTGCCCAAACGGCTGACATCTGCCCGACAAACGCTGCGGCACGTGTAGCACAGCAGCAATTTCGGGACATCAAGCGCATATGTTTTGGCCCGCTTCGGCCAGCAAGTTCAGTCGGGGATAAAACAGCTCCGGCGAGCTACCCGGGTAAGGTCCGCATCAACCTGTTGGAGCATGCACGTTGCCCAAATTGCCCAGCCAGACATGGCTTGGCTGATTACCTTTATCATAAGGGATTTCTGCATCTAATACACAAAAATGTCAAACAAGTTTACCCGCCTCCGCGACAGCATCTTTGCCACTTGTAGGAATTTTGGCCTTCCGATCAGCTGTAGTGCCAAGATTATACAAGATTATAGCCGTATTGGCTAGGCTTGACTGGTCGAAGCCCGGGAACAGAACAGGCATACCACATTAAAATACGTGTCCTCTGCAAACTGGTTCAGACACAACACCACATCGCTGCTCTAGGCGTTGTTACACCGCCAACGCCAGGTTGATTCGGCATAGACCGCGGCGCAATAACCGCGCATTCAGTGGTGGGGTGGCGGAGTTTGGCGGCAAATAGCGGGGGCACCAAAATTTACCGGAACCATGCGTTGGCGGCACGGACACCATGACCGATGCCAATTCACACGCGGGTACCCGTGTTCCGCGATCAAACAATACAAGCCGCCACATCAACGCGCCGCGCGCGTGGTCATGATGAACACGTGTTGCGCACGGGCTTGGCCAGATTGTCGACACCGATCAGGCCCGGCACCCCCCGCGGAGTCACACAGGATCGAACAACACCAAACGCCATGGTCAGGATTGTATCAAACCAACGCAACGGCATCTATTTCATATTTCACCGGCCTGTTTCACTGGCGGGCAATTCCATTGCACTTCCACGCAACGCCCGTGCAAGGCGGTCGAATGCATCTGTTCATCATGTTGCAATTACGGGTGCCACGTCTGTGCCAGGTGCCGTGTGCACCAAAGGCCCCATTGACAGACTTCAGGATCCCTGCGATATGGGCGTTCCGTATAACCCGCAACCGGGTGTTCCATGGGTGCAAAACCGACGAGGATACCAGGGCCATGAGCCTTCATCAGCCGCAAATCTCTCTCACCTTCCCTGATGGCAAGGTGCGAAATTACGCAGCTGGCGTGACGCCTGCCGATGTGGCTGCTCATATCTCGACTGTGCTGGCGCACAAGGCGACCAGCGCAACGGTAGGAGGCCAGCATTGGGACCTCGCTTGGCCTATTGAAACCGATGCCAGCATCGCCATCCACACGATGAAGGATGAACAACAGGCCAATGAGCTGATCCGCCACGGCCTTGCCCATATTATGGCGCGGGCGGTGCAAGAGATATGGCCGGACACAAAAGTCACCATCGGCCCTGTGATTGAAAATGGCTGGTATTACGATTTTGATCGCGTGGAGTCCTTCACGCCCGAAGATCTCGGCGTGATTGAAAAAAAGATGAAAGAAATCATCAACAAACGGGACCCCGTTCGCACCGAGGTTTGGGCGCGTGATCGCGCGGTACAATTCTATAGGAATAACAATGAACCGTACAAGGTCGAGTTGATAGACACCATTCCCGGCGATCAGCCGTTGCGCATGTATTGGCACGGCGATTGGCAGGACCTGTGCCGTGGCCCGCATCTGCAACACACCGGCCAGGTTCCGCGCGATGCGTTCAAGCTGATGTCTATCGCGGGAGCCTATTGGCGGGGCGATTCGACGCGCCAGATGTTGCAACGCATCTATGGCGTCGCGTTTGTCGGCAAGCAACAGCTGAAGGCGCATCTTCACATGCTGGAAGAGGCCGCAAAACGCGACCACCGCAAGCTGGGTCGCGAAATGAGCCTCTTTCACATGCAAGAGGAAGCACCTGGTCAGGTCTTTTGGCACCCGAACGGCTGGACCATTTACACCCAGATTCAGGATTACATCCGCCGCAAACAACGCGCCGGAGGATACAGGGAAATAAACACGCCCCAGGTCGTGGACCGCAAACTGTGGGAGGCCTCGGGCCACTGGGACAAATACCAGCATCACATGTTCCTGGTCGAAGTGGATGAAAGCCGCGACGGGGAAACCGGTGACGCCTCGGCCAGGAACCGGGACCAGACCCGTATCAACGCGCTAAAACCCATGAACTGTCCCTGCCATGTGCAAGTGTTCAATCAGGGCCTCAAATCCTACCGCGACCTGCCTTTGCGGCTCGCTGAATTTGGCTCTTGCACCCGGTTTGAACCCTCGGGCGCACTGCACGGGATCATGCGCGTGCGCGGCTTTACACAGGATGACGGCCACATCTTTTGTACCGAGGATCAGATCCAGGACGAATGCGCACGGTTTATCAACTACCTTGCGGATATCTATCGCGAACTGGGCTTTCCCGAATTCGAGATCAAATTCGCGACCCGCCCGGAACAGCGCGTGGGCAGCACAGAGCGCTGGGACCATATCGAGGCCGCGCTGGAACACGCGATCAAGGCGGTCGGGTGCGAATACACACTGAAACCTGGTGACGGGGCGTTTTACGGCCCCAAGCTTGACTTTTACTTGACGGACGCCATTGGTCGGGTCTGGCAATGCGGGACATTCCAGGTGGACCCGAACCTGCCCGAACGGCTGGGCGCAACTTACATCGCCGCCGATGGCAGCAAGCAATGCCCGTACATGCTGCACCGGGCCTGTCTAGGGTCGTTTGAGCGGTTCATCGGTATTCTGATCGAGGAACACGCCGGCAAACTGCCGCTCTGGCTGGCCCCACGACAGGTGGTGGTCGCGTCGATCACCTCGGATACAGACGACTACGTGGCCAGGGTTGTCGCTGACCTCAGATCTGCCGGTGTGCGGGCCGAAGCTGACATCCGCAACGAAAAGATTAACTATAAGGTGCGCGAGCATTCGTTGAGCAAAGTGCCCGTGCTCCTGGCTGTCGGCCGCCGCGAGGCCCGGGAAAACACTGTGTCTGTCCGTCGGCTGGGCGAGCAACGGACCCGTACACAACCCCTGGTAGATGTAACAAAGGAATTGACCAAGGCTGCGACACCGCCGGACCTTTTGTAACAATTGACCACAATCCTGACCGGACGGGCAACCTGGGCAAAGGCATGCCCCCCGAATCGGGCAGTTTGATTCGTGCGGGCACAAACCGACCCGCCTAACCAACAGGAGCCAAAAATGACTGACCTGAACCGCAAAATAGCCGACGCAGGCCAACACCTGCAGGACTGCATCTGGGACGGCATGACCGCCCGCGAATTTATCGCGCAAGTCGATCCCGCCGCCCCGGTCGCCCCCGACACCCCCCTGCACCGGTTCGTTTGCGAACTGCGGGAATGGGCAGAGGCCAACGGGCGGTTCGCGCAAGGCGACCAAGCCCCGTCCGCCCTTACCCTGGCGGTCTGGGCCGCGGACGACCGGGCCTAACCCACCCTGCCGGGCCGCAAGGCCCGTGCCCCCCGTGCCGCCCCCCGAATCGTCCGGATGCCTAAAAACTGGGCAAATAAAAAAGCGGTGATTCGACGAAAATAAATTCTGAATGGAGTTGCGAATCAACCCCCGAAAGCTGCGTGTTTTGCTTGTAATATGTTTTAAAACAAGAGGCTGAGTATTAAAGCCATGCAGCCCCGTATCGACAAGCCACCTGCCATCCCTTTTCTAAAATGGGCAGGCGGGAAGCGTGCCCTCATCCCTGAGATTGCCAAGCATTTCCCGTCCCGTGTGGGCACCTACCGGGAGCCGTTCGTCGGGGGGGGCAGTATTTTTTACGTTTGCCGACCGCATCGACAGGGCTTTTTTAAGCGACACGAATGTTGACCTAGTTCTCACATATAAAGCAGTAAAGTCGCATGTGGACGCGCTGATAGCTGCACTGAGAAGGCATGAAAACGGTCATAAAGACGACAAGTATTATCGTCGCGTCCGGGAGCAGAAGCCAAAAGAACTGATCGATATTGCCGCCCGTTTTATCTATTTAAACAAAACGTGCTTTAATGGTCTCTATCGCGTGAACAAGCAGGGGAAGTTCAACGTGCCAAAGGGTAGTTACAAGAACCCTGACATCTGCAACGAAGACAGGTTGCGCACAGCTAGCACTGCGTTGCAGAAAGCCACGATATTATATGGCGACTTTGAGCGCATCGTAAAACCGGATAACAGTGATTTCATCTATAGCGACCCCCCATATGATGATTGTTTTGTCGGATACCAGGCGGGTGGTTTTGGCGAAAGTGACCAGCGGCGTCTTCGGGACGCCGCTATGGAATGGTCAAATTCAGGGGCACGAGTCCTTCTTTCAAACAGCGATACACCGCTTGTGCGCCGCCTCTACAAGGGGGCGCAGTTCAATATCCACGAAGCATCGGCCCCCCGCAGCATCAACCGAAATGCAAACGGAAGAGGTCGCGTGCCAGAATTACTTGTTGCTACCTATGACTAAAGGCGGGCGAGCCAATAAGCGCGGTCGCGTCCTGGAGATGGCCGTAAACAATCTATTATCGGAAGAATATGAAAATGCGCCACAGGATAGATTCTTTGCGCTCCGGTCACTCAACCAGCCGATATTCGCCGAACAGTGCTACGCGGGGCGGGATATTTATGGAAAGAACAGGCGCGTCGATTTTATCCTGTATCATCCTACGCGATGGCCTGACTGCCTTGTTATTCAGTGCAAATGGCAGGCATCTTCCGGTAGCGTAGAAGAAAAGTATCCTTTTGAAGTGTTATCAATTCAAAAGAGTGCTCTTAAGACAATCATTGTGCTTGATGGCGAAGGGTATTCGGATGGCGCAAAGCAATGGCTTATGAACGAAGCAGGCAAGAACAAGTTGCTCTACGTTTTAAGCCTCGCGGAGATCACCAAGTTTCAGAGCTATGGCAAGATTTAAGAGCGTCCAGTACATTAGCCCCAGACAAAAAGGTGTGCCGTTTGAGAGGGGCGAATTTGGCGGGTGTTTATGCCGCAGAGGTGCGGTTGCACCGCAGTAGCGAAATCAACTGCACCGAGGGTATGGGCGGTGCCGACGTCCCTGACGGCTACGCAGGGGATGGTAGCATTAACACCGGCACGGGCGAGGGCTCGGACCGTATCTGTGGCGGCGGCGAAGGCATTGACACAGCCAGCTATCTCAGCTCGGATGCGGGCATGACTGTCAATCTGGCCATCGGTGAGGTCCAGGGCAGGGCGATACCCTGCGTAACATCGAAAATCTCCACGGGTCCGGCGCATGACGACACGCTGACAGGCGATTCCAGCAACAACCGGATCAATGGCGGTCATGGATGCTGACCGGATCACGGATGGTGCGGGTGCGGATACCTGCGTATTCAGGGATAACGCCAAACGGGACAGGATCAGGGATTTTGAGGCCGGTACTGACACGCTTCGCATGGATGTAACCGGTGTCACCGGGTTCAATGACCTGACCATCGCGAATAACGACAAGGGCGTTGCTGTCATTCAATGGAACAGCAGCCAGGTCACCCTAATCGGCGTGGATCAAACGTACCTGACGGCGGACGACTTCATCTTAAGACCAGTTCTGAGGAAATCGGCGCACCATTATGGGCCGATATTCAATAATTTCTGAACAATTCATAGTGTTTCAACCACTAACTGTGTCCATATGGGCACTAGCACTGACGTAGATGTGACCCACAGATTCTTGAATTCACAACTTCGGCTTGCGTTATATACGTTTTAGTGTGTTACACAATGACACCCAACCCAGACGAAGGATTCGAAATGATGTCGAACACTGTTAAAACACTGGTCGTCGCAGGTGCCGTTGCCACAGCTCTGTCGGGCACAACCACAACCGCCACTGCCCAATCAAAAGAAAAATGCTATGGCATTTCGCTGGCCGGCCAAAACGACTGTGCTGCGGGTCCAGGCACCACATGCGCCGGCACCTCGACGGTGGATTATCAAGGCAACGCATGGACGCTGGTTGACGCTGGCACTTGCACAACGCTGGACCTGCCGACGATGGCGGACGGCACCGCACGTCAGGGTGCACTGGAACCGCTTGACCGCGACCTGCCCACATAGCGTCATGGAACGAACACCGGCGGGCCGGTTTTCCGGCCCGTTGTGTGATCAGGCGTAACGATGATAACCCGAGACTGTCAAATGCTGGGTGCCACCCCTCCCTGTTCGGAAGCCCTTCCCCGTTCGGAATTGCCCACAGCGCCGGGTGTCGGTTACAAGCCCTTGCATTTCAGCGATATTCTGGCCGACCCGGGCAGGGTGCGCTGGTTTGAGGTGCATGCCGAAAACTACATGGGCGATGGCGGTAGACCGCTGGCGCAACTACGGCATCTGGCAGATCTTTTTCCCATTTCGGTCCACGGTGTTGGCTTGTCCATTGGTGGTGCAGGTCCGCTGGACCCTGATCATCTCGCCCGTCTCAAACATCTGACTAGCTGGCTGAACCCTGCGAGTTTTTCTGAACATCTAGCATGGTCAACCCATGACGGCCATTTTTTCAACGACCTGCTGCCCCTGCCCTATACAGCCACCACGCTGACGCGGGTCGCCGAGAACATTGACAAGGTCCAGGAAACAGTTGGCCGCCGGATGCTGTTGGAAAACCCGTCCAGCTATATGGTCTTTGCCGAAAGCACCTGGTCCGAACCTGATTTCCTGGCCGAGATTGCGCGCCGTACGGGCTGTGGGCTGCTGTTAGACATCAACAATGTTTTTGTCTCGGCCACCAATCTTGGCTATTCGCCGCAGGGCTATATTGATTCCTATCCACTTGAACAGATCGGCGAGATTCACCTTGGTGGTCACGACGAGGACGAGGACGATCATGACGCGCCGTTGTTGGTCGACAGCCACGGGCGCGAGGTTGTCGCCCCGGTCTGGGCACTTTTGGATTACACACTGGCCCGGTCAGGACCAAAGCCGGTTCTGGTCGAATGGGATACGGATGTGCCTGCCTGGCCCGTGCTCGAGGAAGAGGCTGCCCGCGTGGCGCAGGCATTGACACCGATGCGGGCATGACTGTCAATCAATCCGACATTCGCGCGGTGCTACTGGATACCAGCCGCCCCGTCCCAGAGGGTCTGAACGACGGCCACGGCCGTCCTGCCGGTCGCCGGTTCAATGTTTACCGGAATAATGTGGCTTGTTCGCTGACCCAGGCGATGCGCACGGGCTTTCCGGTCATCACCAAACTGATCGGTGAACAGAATATGGATGGCCTGTCTGGCCTGTTTTTGCGGGCACATCCCCCCGCATCCCCCCTGATGATGCATTACGGAAATGCCTTTCCCGCCTATCTGGAGCAGATGCCGCAATTGCAACATTTGCCCTATCTGGCAGACGTCGCGCGGTTGGAACTGGCTTTGCGTCGCGCTTACCACGCCGCAGATGCCGCACCGATTGCCCCTGATGCCTTCGGTAGGCTGTCACCCGAGGCGTTGATGCAAACACGGTTGACCCTGGCCCCAAGCGTGGAAATGATCAGGTCGAACTATCCGATTCACGGGATTTGGGCGTTCAACATGCAGGACGGCCAGAAACCGGCCGCCGGGGCCGAAGATGTTCTGATAACGCGAATAGAATTTGATCCCGAACCACACCGTTTGTCCGTCGGCGATGCCGAGCTGATCGAGGCCCTGCAAGTCGGCGCACCGCTGGGCGCGGCGTATGATCATGTTCTGGCCCAGAAACGCGATTTCGACCTGGGCGGCATTCTTGGCCTGCTGCTTGGACAAAACGCAATCACATCTCTGACAACGAAAGACTGACCGATGTACAGCCTCACTGCTTTCCATAACGCAATTTTTGCGCCGCTTGCCCGCTATGACAGCCGGTTGACACCCACATTGGCACGTTTGGTGTTTCTGTTGGTGTTGTTCTTTTACTATTGGAACTCGGCCATGCTGAAAATCGATGGATCAATTTTTTCACCCTCGGCCGGTGCCTTTGGCCAGATCTTTCCAAAGGCGGCAGAGGCCGTGTTTTATGATGTGACCCAGATGACCATCATCCAGCGTCTGACCATCTTTTTGGGGACGATTGCCGAATTTGTCCTGCCCGTGCTGATCCTGGTCGGCCTGCTGACACGTCTGGCCGCGATTGGCATGATCGGCTTTATTCTCGTTCAGACAATGGTCGACGTGCTCGGCCACGGTGTTGGTTTGGGCGGCTTTTTTGACAGTGCCCAGGGCCTGTTGGATCAACGCACGATGTGGGTATTTTTGATGCTGGTTCTGGTTATCCAGGGTGCCGGTCCGCTAGCACTGGACCGGTTGCTAAAGCTGTCCTAAAAATACGCTTCGGGTTCGTTCAGCTTACCCGCCGTAATAGTCAGGGTAAAGGGGATCGGAACAATGACCAAATACATCCCCACCGCAGAAACCCGCCCATAGCACAGGCCATGCCACCCCGGCGCTGGCCAGCAAGGGCACCGCAATCGACGTGAATCGGACCATCCCGGGGTCGTTGATCTGTTCAAACACCCCAATCAGTTTCGCCAAACTATTCGATTAGGGTGACGTCGCCGGACAGGAATGGTCCAACGATCACCCCCACCAGACCGGCGCTGATTCTCAGTACCAGCACGGCGTTGCGTCTCCCTGGCATCCGGATTCTCGCTTTGTGCGTACAAGCAGCCTTTGATCGGCCGACGCCAGGTGCATCACGCACCCTGCCGTTCGGCCTAGGGTACAAACGGCTACCGTCTTTGCCCAGCAAGCGGTTACCTGTGTCAGTTGCGTGATCCTTTGGTTGACCAGCCGCCACTGGATTGTGCATATGCAGCATCTGGTATGTCGGCCAGCACATCATCAACCCGAACCTCAACAAGTTCTTATTAATATCATAATTTCAATGCCTTACGGCAGATTACGGCAAGTGCTACGGGTTTTCATCCGATACTAATGTATGAATACCGCTCTGCCCACTCTGAGTGCTGCTTCTCTGGATTTTTGGCTTTTCGGGTGGCGCATTCGCTGATGACGTTCGCGTGCTGAACTCCTCTGACCAAGCCTTTGTGCCGACTGCATCCTTGTTAAAGCAAAACAGTAGGAGACACAAACGGGCACCGTGAAATGGTTCGATACGACCAAGGGCTACGATTTCATCGCACCCGAACAAGGTGGCAAGGACGTGTTTGTCCATATTTCCACAGCCCATCTCTCCGGCCTTGACGGCCTGGCTGAACATCAGAAAGTGCAATGATTGCCGCCAAATGACAGGTGATCTTAAACCGTTGTAACGCCGCAACAGATATTGACGCGTCCTTTGTTTCAAACAGTGCGTTGGCATCGTTTGAAAATCACAGGAACACGTGTGGCCTGGATTGACGTCCAGATTGACGAGGCCTTCGGCAGGAAATGCCATCTGTCCCGGTGCTGACCGTTTTGGGTGTTAATATGTTGATGGCCTTGCCAACAGTGGTCTTCATGATGGGCACAAGGGTAGATTAGCACTTAATACGCACATGGTATCCGGAAACCATTCGATACAAACACGTTCAGAACATGTCCGGATTATCACATAATTGTCACATACGGGCCCGGTGAACTGCTGGCTCTGAACCGCTGCTGTTCCGAATAGGTAACTAAATGATTCGGTAAGAATACTAAGCTTGCTATTCCGGCAAAATTGCCTGAAATTCTTGCCATTCCCCTTCTGTCATACCGGATGTTTCTTGTGTCACGGTCTCGCCCGTAAGCATTCGACGCAAAACATCCAGCCCCATCCTACTAAGCGTTGGACCGCCCAGCCGATAATCTTCAAAAGCCTGATAAGCCACAGGTACCCAATCAGCAACGATTCGGCGTATTTGTTCGGCATAAACCCGAATCTCGTATTGCGCATAAGTATCTACCCGAAGGCGCAGGAAATGAAACAAGTTGTGCAGATCTACTTTCCAATACCATTGGGTGTAGATATTGGATGGTAATACCATCCTTGCTAATTCCCTGCTTAATCCGTTATCAAGCATACCCTGATACAGTGAATAAGCCCGGTCACATTCATCCCGAATATGTGATTGAATTTCCCGTGCCGCCCCCTCATCAAAACCCATTGTCGTGCAACAAATATAGGCAGTTTCACATGCAGTTTAATTTCGCACATCTCAAATGGGGTTGAATGCCAATGCCGCATTAGATAACGAATAAGTCCCTCATCACTTTTGGCGGTTTTCGTCCCCTTACCATAGCTCACACGGGCGGCCTGAACAATAGCTGCATCGTGTCCCATATAATCAATCACACGCACAAACCCATGGTCTAGAACCGGATATTTGGTGTATAAGTGACGCTCCATCCTCGGGGGGGCTGGCCGATGTGTGGACGCGGTTGTATCACGCAATTCTTCAATTTCTGCAATTTGATCGGGTTGATCATCGGGCGATATTGGCATGGGAAGCTCCACGCGAATTTGGCGTAGGCCAAAGGTTGGCAAAACGGCCTTGGACTCTGGGGTGCCCTTTGGTATCGGGTTGGTATCGGGGCCGAGACCGAACACAATCTTTACCAAAGCCTTAGGCCAATGTCAAGGGCGGCACCGGGTGCGGGCATCTTGCCTGTTGCGGTTTTATTCACCAAAGCGACCAACAAACGGGCCAGCCAGCATCCTGTGAACGCCCGCTAGCGTTGTGCTGGTCGGACTCTATTCTTGAAATATTCCGTTGCGGATTGGTACAGGGTAATGGCCATCAATCTGCGTGCGCCGTTTCTGTGCTATAGCGGCAAACGCGGGCAAGATTATCAACATTTTTAGGTAGGCTTGAAGCACCTCTTCAGCCTCCTCCTGCAAGAGGTTCCTTGGGAGATGTTGTATATTACTGGTGTAATTTATTATATGGGGTTTTGCATTTCCCTAAAACCTTCACTGGGTAGTTTCCTACAAAATTCCCCAATCGTTCCCAACCCCAAGTATACCCGAACCCTGACCCGATAATAAATAAAAAAAGAAAAGTAATCTAAAGTTTCCCAAACGTATAATACTACGTTGATAGCTGTAAAATACAGTTTTAAGATATAATTGTTAAGAAAAAATTTAATTGCTTCAGTCAAATTTAGATATCGTCACGATGGTTTCATTTTTTGCCTACAACTCCGGATACTATGAATCCTCAAGTTTTGAAATCGATGTGCTTGGTAAGAACGGATTACCCAGACAATCCAAACCTTTCCATCAAGATAACGATATACATGTAATCTTATGCTGTCCTATTCGACAGCCGTACCTTGTTTTGTTCGCTGTTCGAAAAGATGTTATAACGATTCTCGCATGTTTGTGCATCTTCTTCCAAGGCTGTACGGAAAGTAATTTGTGAGCACTTCATAAAGTTCTCCTTTTTAGTTTTTTGTTGAAGGTGTGTGTGTTTTGTACACATCCAGTGATGGCATCAATTACAGCTTACCACTGTCACCAGGCTTCCTCCTCCGTTTTCGCCAATACGCAGTCGACTCCTGCATTGTATTCCTGGTCTTCGTTGTAAAACGGGCGTGATAGCTCTGGCCGATCATGCGGCCTCTGCCTCTGCCAATGGCGGTCTGAATGCGCATCAACACCACCTTTCGCATCGCATCAACCCTAGGCCAAAGCTTGCCCGGTCAATCTTCCACCACCGCCCCATCTCCTTATCCTCTGTCCCTGATCTGTCCACCGCATCGACGATACAGACCGTCCCCCACGGCACAAGGTCCATGCAGCCCCCATGCATCCGTGCCTTGCCACGACCTCCCACCAGCCCCGCAGGACAGGTATTGCAGGCCGTTATGCTGCCTAGGGGCAGAAACCGGTCAAAGGTAGATCATTGATGCGTCTAGCCCCGAATAGCTCCAGACGGCCCACGTGCTGTCGCCGGGACAACGAAACGGGCTCTTGCGGGTTTTCAGCACAGGACAATACCGCGCTGTCCGTTGTTCCAGGGCAACAGAACGCAGTGTTCAGAACAAACCCGTTCCCGGGCCCATGGCAACCTAATACCCCTCCGCCCGGTCCACCTGGTGAAGAAGCGGCGCATTCGCCTGCAGGCGGCGAAGGTTTTCGGCAACGTCCTTCAACGCGTCGCCAAGGTGCCAGCCGGAAACGTGGGGCGTGATCGTTACCTTGTCGTGGTACCACAGCGGGCTTGAGGCGGGCAGGGGCTCTATCCGTGTCACATCCAGCACCGCATGGGCAAGGCACCCCGCGTCCAGCGCGGCAATCAGGTCGTCCTCAACGATCAAATCGCCGCGCCCTGCATTCAACAGCACGCCCGTCGGGTTCATCCGGGCCAGCAAGGCGGCGTCAAACATATCGCGTGTCGCGGCGGTCGACGGCAGGATCGCAGCCACATAGTCACAGCGCCCAAGCATCGGGGCCAGCGTGTCGGGCCCGTGGTGACAGGTGACGCCTTCGATCTCTTTTGGTGATCGGCTCCACCCCTCAACCTGAAAACCGATATCGCGGAACATGCGGGCTGTACGCCCACCGATATGGCCTAACCCCAGCACACCCACAACCGTCTTATCTGCCTCGCGCGGTTCTATGGGCAACCATTCGGCACGGTGTTGCGCGGTATCATAGTGATCCATATGCCGCTGACTACGCAGAACATAGGCCAGGAAAAACTCGGCAATCTCACGCGCAGGCGCATCGGGGCGCAGCCGGGTAACCCGCACTTGGGGGGCCAGGGCGGGGTGGTTTACGATGGTTTCCACACCGGCACCTAGTTTTTGGACCAGTGCCAGACGGGGCAACCGCTTCGGCACATCGGGATGCAACGTGCTCACGGCAAGCATGCGTATATCTGTCGGCACACCCAGGGTATCGGGTGTCCGGATATCCAGGTCGGGGCCAAAGCGGCGCACTGCCGCCGCAATCTCATCATCGGTCATCCAGCCTTTGACACCGGATTGGATTAACAGGGCCATGACGTGTCTCTCATTCCTTATCTATTCCCTTGTGGCAAAGGGATCTTGCGGATACCCAACCCCAGCCAGATACAGACCTTGTGGCGGGGCCACGGGGCCGCAGGCCGCCCGGTCCCGCGCCTCTAATGCTGCCCGCACATCTGTGGGCGACCATGCCCCGACACCCACCCGTTCCAACGTGCCCACAAAACTGCGCACCTGATTGTACAGAAACGACCGGGCACGGACGTGAAATCGAATTTCCGGGCCGGATGCGCCTTCTACCGGTTCCACATCCAAGGCATCCAGCGTTTTTATCGGGCTGGCAGCCTGGCAAACCGAGGATCGAAAGGTGGTGAAATCATGCCGACCAATCAGCATATTCGCGGCCTTTTGCATCGTGCCCGGGTCCAGTTGGTGTTTCACGCGCCAGACCAGCCCGGCCTCATGGGTCGCGGGAGCCCGGCGCATCAGCAACCGAAAGAGATAGCGCCGTTCAACAGCCGAAAACCGCGCGTGCCAATCGTCATCAACGCGGGCGCAGGCGGTGATGGCAACCGGGTCCGGTTTCAGGTAAAAATTCACCGCCGCACCCAGCCGACGTGGATCCCAAGCTTTGCCCATATCGCAATGGGCAACCTGGGCAAAGGCATGCACCCCCGCATCAGTGCGCCCGGCGGCGGTGATCGCGTGCGCACCCGATTCCAGCCGGTCTAGCACCTCTTCTATCCGGCCCTGCACTGATGGCAGTCCCTGTTGACGCTGCCACCCGGCAAAGGGCGCGCCATGATATTCAACCTTCAGGGCATAGCGTGGCATGCCGGTACATGTATCGCCCCCGGTTCGGCAGGGCAAGCCCTGCCAAAGCCTGGTATCATGATCCCATAAACAACCGTTCCGCCGGGCGAATCGATGCGGTCTGCGGCACTCGTCACGGCCAGCCACCCGGCGCAATGGGGCCTTAGCAATCCTGTGCTGGGTATGGCCGAAAAACCAGGAATTAACGGTGCAGAACAGCTACAAAAAGCCGGAGGAATAGGAAGAAAACCAGAATAAACCAAACAAAAGACCTCTGCATAGTTGGAGGCTTGCGGACAAACCATCAACCTGGTATGCTCCCGGGAGGAGTTCAGGGGTGATTTGATGGACCTGTTTTTCGCGGTTCGTGTCGAACGCGGATCGGCGCAGACGACGTTCTGACCAGGGTTGACGCACCGCAAGACCGGGCCGAGAGCCCCGGGTTCGATACCATGGTCAAAGAGGCGAACACGCAGGCTGGTATTGGCCGACAAGGCCTATGCCAGCAAGGCCAAACGGGGTGCCCTGCGCGGTTGCCACCGTGACGGGATCCATGCGAACGGCTTACCCAAGATCGACCCCTGCGAGCTTCAGAAAAGTGCGGGGTAGGCTGATCTGCAAATGCCGCTTGCGGGATTGAGCAATGCTTATGCCACGATGAAGCACCGCCCGATAGTTCAGGCTGGCCAAAACATACGCCTAACTGACGATGGCGGCAATCGGGCAGAACCTGCGTGGTGTCACAAACAGGATCACCCTCAGCCTGCAACCACCGACAATCGCATAACCGGACCATCAAAACCGCCTTGACTGCCCTGGTCTACACAGTGCAAGCCGGTGATCGGGTACATGGTCAATGTGACCCTGACCGGGCAGGAGGCACCACATCTCGCACGGATCAGCTGTCACGTGCTCATCTTGGTCTGAGGAGATGGCTTGACCAGTTTGATATCCAACTGGCTGGGTTCGCGATTAACCGCTCATCCGCACCCATCTAGGCTGATTTCGGCCTCTCATTGATCACCAAGCCGTCGTCCCGCCAATCTGCGCCCATCCCCCAACCCCTTAATGTTAAAGGCCCATTCCCCTGTGCACCTAGTCGCTCATTGAGTATTATTTCTGGCAGGCTACAAAATTTCTATCATGGTCAGCACTAAACCTGATACGGAATGGTCTGACCAATCACTGGTCCCAAAAATTCCAACAGAGACCGTTTGGAGCATGGTGCTACGCTAGCTTTCTATTGCGAAATTAAGCAGTCATGCGGACTGGCCCGCAGAGGGGCTAGACCCGGTTCGGTGACCCGATTATATCCGCGTTCGTAATGCTGCATTTTTACATCATTATCCAAATTATTCCTCCAGTGATGCGCCGAAATGACCCAGACACCCGAGTACAAAGACACGCTGAACCTGCCCAAAACAGACTTTCCGATGCGGGCGGGCCTGCCCAAACGTGAACCTGTCTGGCTGAAACAGTGGGAAGATATGGCGCTCTATGACCGCTTGCGCGACAAAGAGGGCAGGAAACCCTTTACCCTGCATGACGGGCCGCCCTATGCGAACGGGTATCTGCATATCGGGCACGCGTTAAACAAGACGATCAAGGATATGATCGTCCGGTCGCATCAGATGATGGGCTATGATTCGCGCTATGTGCCGGGCTGGGACTGTCACGGTTTGCCTATCGAACTGAAGGTTTTGCAAAAGATGAAGTCCAAGGAACGGCAAAACCTTTCTCCTTTGCAATTAAGAGCAAAAGCTGCGTCCTTCGCGCTGGAGACTATGGAACAGCAACGGGAGGGTTTTAAACGCTATGGTGTCTGGGGGGATTGGGACAATCCCTATCTCACTTTAACCCCAGAATATGAAGCGGCTCAGATTGCTGTCTTTGGGAAAATGGCCCTCAAGGGGTATATCTATCGCGGTTTGAAACCTGTTCACTGGAGTCCCAGTTCCCGGACTGCTCTGGCGGAGGCTGAGTTAGAGTACCCAGAAGGTCATACTTCCCCCAGTATCTATGTTGCTTTCGGGTTGAGGCAATTAGGAGCTGGTGCGTCAGAAATTTTGGCTCCTTTTCTCCCTAATTTAGCGGTGGCGATCTGGACGACTACTCCTTGGACGATTCCCGGTAATTTAGGGGTAGCAGTGAATCCAGATTTAACCTATGCAGTGGTGGAGTTGGATAAGCAAATTACTAAATATCGCTATTTGATTGTGGCTGAGGATTTGGTGGAACGGTTAGGAGAAACTTTCAGCACTAACCTGACTAAGTTAGCGACGATTCGGGGTCAAGATTTGGAACATTGTACCTATCATCATCCTCTTTTTGACAGGGAAAGCGAGGTTCTGATTGGGGGGGATTACGTGACTACAGAGTCGGGGACGGGTTTGGTCCATACCGCTCCAGGTCACGGTCAGGAGGATTATATTGTGGGGTCTAGGTACGGTTTGCCTATTCTTTCTCCTGTGGATGATAAGGGCAATTTTACCCCTGAGGCAGGAGAATTTGCGGGTTTAAATGTGCTCAAGGAGGGTAATGAGGCAATTATTGCGGCTTTGTCTTGGGCAGGTTCTTTGCTTAAGGAAGAACCTTATGTTCAT
>JACOMT010000029.1:2456-13928 GCA_014623385.1 Paracoccaceae bacterium | reverse complement strand
CGCGAATCCGGTCGTAATGACGTTATCAAGATATGGTCACGCCGGTCCACTATCCTGCCGCAATTCGTTGGTTTAACCTTTGGTGTCTATAACGGTCGAAAACACATTCCCGTTTCAGTAACCGAGGACATGATCGGGCAGAAGTTCGGTGAATATTCGCCAACTCGCACCTATTATGGCCACGTTGCCGACAAGAAAGCGAAACGGAAGTAAGTCATGGGAAAGGAAAAGAACCCCCGCCGTATGGCTGAAAACGAAGCCATGGCAAAAACCCGCATGCTGCGCACCAGCCCACAAAAGCTGAACCTGTTGGCACAAATGATCCGCGGCAAGCAGGTCGACCGGGCACTGACCGATCTTACTTTTTCGAATAAACGGATCGCGCAGGACGTCAAAAAGTGCCTACAATCGGCCATAGCGAATGCGGAAAACAACCACAACCTGGATGTGGACGAGCTGATCGTTGCTGAAGCCTATGTAGGCAAAAACCTGACCATGAAGCGCGGGCGCCCGCGGGCGCGTGGCCGGTTTGGTAAAATCATTAAGCCGTTCTCGGAACTTACCATCAAGGTGCGTCAAATTGAGGAGCAAGCCTAATGGGACAGAAAGTCAATCCGGTCGGTATGCGCTTGCAAGTGAACCGCACCTGGGATAGCCGCTGGTACGCGAATACCAAGGATTACGGTGACCTTCTGCTGGAGGACCTGAAAATCCGGGAATTAATTAAAAAAGAATGCAAACAGGCGGGGATCTCCCGTGTGATCATCGAACGTCCTCACAAAAAGTGCCGCGTCACTATCCACACCGCGCGTCCGGGCGTCATTATCGGCAAAAAAGGCGCAGACATTGAGGTCATGCGCAAAAAGCTGGCCCAGATGACCGACAGCGAACTGCACCTGAACATCGTCGAGGTACGCAAGCCTGAACTAGACGCACAACTGGTCGCCGAGTCGATTGCACAGCAGCTGGAACGCCGCGTGTCGTTTCGCCGCGCAATGAAACGGAGCGTGCAGAACGCAATGCGCATAGGTGCACTTGGCATCCGGGTGAACGTCTCCGGTCGTCTGGGTGGTACCGAGATTGCGCGGACCGAATGGTATCGCGAAGGGCGCGTACCTTTGCACACTTTGCGGGCAGACATCGACTATGCGCAGGCCGAAGCATCGACCCCTTACGGGATCATCGGGATCAAGGTCTGGATATTCAAAGGGGAGATCATGGAACATGATCCATCGGCACGCGACCGCAGGGTGCAAGAGCTGCGGGACGGGCCGACCCCCCGTAGTGCAGGTGGTGGCCACCGTCGCGACCGCAATCATTAGCGTGACCATTAGGGAGCAAAAGATATGCTTCAACCAAAGCGTACAAAATTCCGGAAGGTCCAAAAAGGCCGCATCAAAGGTCTCGCCAAAGGCGGGGCAGATCTGAATTTTGGAGCCTATGGCCTGAAAGCGCTGGAGCCAGAGCGGGTCACCGCACGTCAGATCGAAGCCGCACGTCGGGCGATGACCCGTCACATGAAACGCCAGGGCCGTGTCTGGATCCGCATCTTCCCGGATGTGCCCGTCACAACCAAGCCAATCGAAGTGCGGATGGGTAAAGGGAAAGGTTCCGTCGACCGTTGGGCAGCCAAGGTCAAACCTGGCCGCGTCATCTTCGAGATTGACGGTGTCGGTGATGACATCGCCCGCGAAGCATTGCGATTCGCAGCGATGAAATTGCCTATCAAAACCTGCGTTGTAGTTCGCGAGGACTGGTGATCGGGGATACCTATTCTACCCCGCCAATCGTCGATTTCCGGTTCGATTCCACAGTTTGAAACCGGCAAGCGCGGTATACGCATTCGCTTGATCTGTTCCATTTTGTGCTGCAGGATATGAGGTTATCAGAAACTGATCGACCCTGCCAAGGGTCGAGTGCCCTTGTATTCATCACAATCCCCTTGCCCATTTCTTCTTTGGGGCTGGCTTCGTGGTCTTGACCCTGAGGTGATATGGGGTCGGGTGCCAGCTGCAACCTGGCTATTTCGAGAATTCCAGTTAAATAGTCGAGTCTCGGGACGCTTCTGATTTGGGGGTATTCATGAATTCCGAAATTTTGCTTTGGATGACGGCGGCTATTCGGTTGCGTGATGTTGGAAATTTGGTACAGTATTTGAAAATCGGCCCACATTATGACAGTGCCAGGGGGTCTTTTGTCATATCATGCCTCGCAAATAGAGCGCTATCTGGTCGGCCACCTGCTTGATGTCCGGGTGTGCGTTTTTGAAACAGCTGGCCGCAACCGGTCAGGAACTCCCATGCCGCCCATGATCACCCCGTTCATAAAGCCGACCCATACTGATAACCTCTGTTTGGCACACTGTAAAGGATACCGCCATGGCAGCTACTCCGCCCGTTTGTGATTTTGGCTGGCGCGCACCGACATTCAGCCTACCGGGCACGGATGGTCAGACCTATGGGTTGACCGACATCAGGGGCGAAAAAGGTACCCTGATCATGTTCATCTGCAATCACTGTCCCTATGTGCTGGCCGTGTTGGACCGAATCATCCGGGATGCGCGAGACCTCGGGGACCTGGGTGTTGGTGTGGCGGCGATCTGTTCTAATGACGCGGTCACCTATCCGGCGGACAGTTTTCCAAGGATGCAGGACATGGCGGCACAGCACGCCTTTCCCTTTCCCTATCTGTATGACGAGGGACAGTCGGTAACCCGCGCCTATAATGCCGCCTGTACCCCCGATTTTTTCGGCTTCAACGCTGATCTGAAGCTGCAATATCGTGGGCGGCTGGACGCCTCGCGGCGTGAGGCCGGGCCAATCGACCTGCGCCGGGATCTTTATGAGGCGATGAAACAGGTGGTCGTGACCGGACAGGGGCCACGGGATCAAATCCCGTCCATCGGCTGTTCGATCAAGTGGAAGCACACCTGAGCTTTTCCCGGCGACGTCGCATAGGGGCAGACCATGATGTCAAGAGCTTCCCGCTATTGCCGTGAAACCTGTTTCAAAGCAGGACGCCATTACCGGATGTACCATCATATCATGGGCAATGGGCCGTTCGCCCGGGTGGTACCGCCGACTCGCCAAAAGCACCCGAGACCAGACCGATGCGGTGGGTGTCGGGAGACCATTCAATGCGGGTTGAGCAACCTCTGACTTACGCTTTGTCGGAGGGTACCAGGTCAGGCTCTGCCGTGTCATCTGTGATAAGCTCTGATGGCAGCGACTTGTTGGTTTTTGCCCCCAGCTGTTTGAGGCTCTCAACCTGGCCCAGGACATTCCCATGGCCGCGGTGCAGCTTATTCATCGCATTGCCATAGGCAACCTGAGCCTGATCCAGACGTTGGCCAATGCCCTTCATATCTAAAACGAACCCTCTGACCTTGTCGTAAAGTTTGCCCGCGCGCCTGGCAATATCCTCGGCATTCTGATTGCGGCGCTCGACGATCCAAACATTGCTCACGGTCTTCAAGGCCATCATCAAAGTCGTGGGTGTGGCGATCATCACATTTTTCTCCACCGCCAGTTCCGTCAAGCCTGGCTCGATACGCAGGGCCTCGGACAGTGCCCCCTCGATCGGCACGAACAGGATCACGTAATCCACGGAACTCACCGCCGCCATAGCATAATCCTTGGAAGCGAGATTGGCGATATGCGCCTTGAGGCTGGCGATATGCTTTTTGCTGGCTTCCTCGCGCGCCTTATCTGTTTCGGCGTTCACAAGGTCCGTAAACGCCACAAGCGAGACCTTGGAGTCAATTACCATGTTTTTGTCACCGGGCATCTTTACGACCACATCAGGGCGGAGACGTCGGCCATCATCGGTGGTGTGGCTGGTCTGAACCTCGTATTCCTCGCCCTTGCGCAGGCCGGAACCCTCGAGAAGCTTTTCAAGCACCATCTCGCCCCAGGCACCCTGCTTTTGCTGATCTGCTTTCAGGGCGCGCGTCAGGGCGACAGCGTCCTGCGAGATCTGCTGGGACTTGTCGGTGAGGCTCTTGATTTCTGCAGTCAGGGTTGCGCGGTCCTTGACGCCCGTCTCATGCATGGTGGTGAGGGCTTGCTGAAAGCTGGTGACGTTTTCCTTGAGTGGGGCAAGGAGCGGGTCAAGCGTGCCTTTGAGCATCTCCTGGTTGCGCAGAGCGACAGCCTCACCTTGCTCGGTCAGTGCTTTGGCCGAAAGAACCTCGAATTGGGCGACCATCTTCTCCTGCATTTCCCTGACATCACGCAGGGCACGTTCGGATGCCTTGGCCTGTTCATCACGCTCGGTTTGAACCTGCCGCAGGTCTGCGGTCAGGCGGCTATTGATATGTTCCAATTCGTCCTTTTGTTCCCCCATCCCGGTGATCTGAGCGCGCTGTTGTTCAACCTGCTCGGCGAGATTTTCCACCTTTTCCGTGAGGCGTGCTGTTTGCTGCTGTTCAGTTGAAAGAGCCTGGCGACCGGTTTGCAGCTCGCCATCCCTGGCTTTGATGTCCTGTTCAAAATTTCTGATTGTGGCCTTGTGCTCCATCAGCCGGTCGTTCAGATCGGTAATCTGCTGTTCGAGATTCGCGGATCTGCCTGCCGAGCTGCGCCACCTGGCAAGCACAACAATCAACGCGGCAATAAGCGCAAGAAGCAGAATTACCATCACCGGAGAGTCGGACAATAATTGCATGAATTGCATGGGTGCCTCCTAAATTATTCTTTACGTAAAACCGGATTTCCCAGGTACCGTTTTGGTCAAGGCCGGATCGCCCGCTTTTGGCCCCGTTGTCAAGGGTCAGGTTCATACGGTCAGCCGGATCGTGTAAACCTGGCATCCGGTGCAACGCATGAAATAGCGGCAGGCCAGCATCCGGAGCCGATCCTGGGGCCGTGAGCCTGACGCCAAATGCGAAGGGCAAAATCGCTTTGTGCACCCGCAGCCTTTGGGTGCCCCGTCAATTGCGCCCCGCGGTGCCGCCTGTCCCGCTTCAAGTGGCGTTCATGAGACAGAACAGGAATCAAACCCGCCGGAAGCCGACGCATGGGCTCACCCGGCGGTGTCACCTAAGTTGCCATCTGCCGTGCCTTGAGAGGCTTGCCAATCATTGTAAGTGGTTCCATCCTCGAGTTTCCAAAAGGTGCGGCCATTGGCACTCGTACCTGTTACGATGCCGGCCGCACCAGAGGCAGATCTGAAGCTGCACGGACTTGTGAAGACGAGAAAATTGCCGTCCTCTCGGAGGATACCACCCTTGATGAGGGTTTTCCGGCGCTTGACCGTGTATTTCGGTGCCTTTGTTGACACTTGGCGTCTTACCTTTGATCCCGCTAAGACGACGAACTCGCCAAGGGATCCAATTTCCATCTTTGCGTCAAAGTCCGTGTCAACGGAAAAGAAGCGCGGCCTTTTATGGCTGTCTGCCTTTGGCCGTTCCTGTTCCGGGGCCCTATTGCTGATTTCTTCGTCTTGAAAGATATCCCAGCCGAGGATTCTGACAAGCATTTGCGCTTGCTCCAGGAATTGGTCCATGGCTGCACGGTCGGCTAGCGATAGCCCGCCTGCATCTTCAGATGGTTTTTGCGTGTTCTGCAAGGTCCAAAGGGGATTTTGCCCGCGCTGCGGATAAGGCAGGCTTCGGCATAGAGGGTATGCCCCTTGTGCAGTTTTTCGTTCTGGCTGTTGCTGAACAAGGTGATTGTGTCTGTCCAGAAGTTCTTGGAGTCGTGATCAGATTTACCAGCGTTGTGATTCGACAGGCGATCTGCCACGTTTCGGGCCTCACCGATATACGCAACCTGTTCGCCCTCTGCGTTTTCGTCAAACCCGATCAGGATGTAGATGCCCGGTCGCCTGAGCTGTCTTGCAATTTCTGCAAGATCAGCATCTCCGAAAAATGTCCCCCAGCTGGTTGCGGTTAAAGGCGATCGCCTGGATCGTCGACACGGCAATCTGTGCCACCCGAATACCCTTTGGATTGCCGCGCGGCAGGAAAATGCTGATTGAAATGGGTTTCACGTACGTTCCCTTTCCCGTTCGACATAATCGACATAAGTTGTGGACCGCCTATCGCTACCATGGGCGGACCGGACAGATCATCGCAACGGTGTAAATCAAAGTCATCCGTCACAACATATCCTTAACCCCACAACCGGATTCGGTACCCGGTAAGAGCTGGATTGACCGATTCTGGACCGGTTGTCAAGGCGGGGTTGACATAATGTTGACATGTTGTGTCCTGCGTCATATGTGCCCGGTCGGCGTAGAGGATTGGACAGGCGATTGTTTTGATGTCATGGGCGTCCCATCCCCTGGAGGTTCTTTTGTTTGGTGCCACCGGATTACTCTGCCGCTTCGGCATAGTCATCCATCGGGGGGCATGTGCACACAAGATGGCGGTCGCCCCAGGCATTGTCGACGCGGTTGACCGGTGGCCAGTATTTGTCGACGCGGAAGGCACCAGGTGGGAAGCACCCCTGTTCGCGGGAATAGGGGCGGTCCCAGTTGCGGACAAGGTCCTCCATCGTGTGGGGTGCATTTTTGAGCGGGTTGTTGTCGCGGTCGATCCTGCCCGCTTCGATCTGCGCAATCTCGGCACGGATCGCGAGCATAGCGTCGCAAAAGCGATCCAGCTCGGCCCTGGTTTCGCTTTCCGTGGGTTCAATCATCAAGGTTCCGGCAACCGGCCAGCTCATCGTCGGGGCGTGGAAGCCACAGTCGATCAGGCGTTTGGCGATGTCATCAACGGTGATCCCGGCACTATCAGCAAAGGGGCGCGTGTCAATGATGCATTCATGGGCGACGCGCCCCTGATTGCCTTTATACAGCACCTCGAACGCGCCTTCGAGCCGTTTGGCGATGTAATTGGCGTTCAGGATCGCGACGCGGGTTGCCTGCGTTAGTCCCTCGCCCCCCATCATCAGGCAATAGGCCCAGGAGATTGGCAACAGCGATGGCGAACCGTAGGGCGTGGCCGAGACGGGACCTTCGGTACCACCCTTCGCGGGATGGCCCGGCAGATGCGGCACGAGGTGATCCTTGACCCCGATTGGTCCCATGCCGGGACCACCGCCGCCATGTGGGATGCAGAAGGTCTTGTGCAGGTTCAGGTGGCTCACGTCGCCGCCGACATCGCCCGGGCGCGCCAAGCCAACCATCGCGTTCATGTTGGCCCCGTCAATGTAGACCTGGCCACCGTGATCATGGGTGATTTGGCAGACTTCGGTCACGGTTTCCTCAAACACCCCATGGGTCGATGGGTATGTAATCATGCAGCCCGCAAGATTGGTGCTGTGCTGTTCAGCCTTCGCGCGAAAATCATCAAGGTCGATGTCGCCGCGGTCATCGGATTTCACCGGCACGACCTTCCATCCGACCATCTGGGCACTGGCCGGGTTGGTTCCATGCGCGCTCATCGGGATCAGGCAGATATTGCGATGCCCCTGGCCATTCGCACGGTGATAGGCGGCGATAGTCAGAAGGCCCGCATATTCACCCTGCGCCCCGGAATTAGGCTGCATGGAGAGCGCGGCATAGCCCGTGATATCGCAGAGCTTGGCCGACAGATCGTCGATCAATTCTCGATAGCCCTGCGCCTGACAGGCAGGGGCAAAAGGGTGGAGTTGTGAAAACTCGCGCCAGCTGACCGGCATCATTTCGGCGGCCGAGTTAAGCTTCATCGTGCAGGAGCCCAGCGGAATCATGGCCCGATCCAGCGCCAGGTCGCGATCCGCGAGGCGGCGCATATAGCGCATCATTTCCGTCTCGGCCCGGTTCATATGAAAAATCGGATGAGTCAGGTACGCGCTTTCGCGGATCAGATGTTCCGGAAGGGTATAGTGCGGGGTGTAATCCTTGTCTTTCCGGTCAATGCCAAAGGCACGCCAGACGGCTTCGATCATCGCAGGGCGCGTGCGTTCATCAAGCGTGATGCCGATTTTGGTGTCGCCAACGGTGCGCAGGTTAATCCCCTCATCCACCGCCGATTTTATCACGGCGGCCTGCAGGGGCCCAACCTCAACCGTGATCGTGTCGAAGAAGGCAGCAGGCTGGACGACGAACCCGGCCTGCAGCAACCCTTCACGCAGCCGCGCCGTCTTGCGATGGATGCGCTGCGCAATGGCACGCAGGCCTTCGGGGCCATGAAACACTGCGTAGAAAGATGCCATAACGGCGAGAAGTGCCTGCGCGGTACAGACGTTCGATGTGGCTTTTTCGCGCCGGATATGTTGCTCGCGCGTTTGCAGGGACAGGCGATAAGCCCGATTGCCGTGGCTGTCGACGCTGACGCCCACAAGCCGCCCGGGCATGGCGCGTGCGTATTGTTGTTTTGTTGCCATATAGGCCGCGTGCGGGCCACCATACCCCATGGGCACGCCAAAACGTTGGGTGTTGCCGACGGCAATGTCCGCTGCCATGGCCCCCGGTTCCTTCAGCAGGCATAGCGATAACGGGTCAGCGCTGATAATGCCTATCGCCTGTTCGGCATGCAACGCGGATATGTGATTGGTAAAATCGCGCAGATGGCCAAATGTGCCGGGGTATTGAAAGATGGCAGCGAAAACCGATGCTGCGTCGAGGTTATTCGGGTTGCCGACAATCACCTCAATCCCCAAAGGGGCCGCCCGCGTTTGAATCACCGCAATATTTTGCGGATGGCAGTTTTCGTCGACAAAAAATGCCCTGGCTTTGGACTTTGCGACCCGCCGTGCCATGGTCATTGCCTCGGCGCATGCCGTCGACTCGTCAAGAAGCGAAGCGTTGGCAATTTCCAAACCGGTCAGATCGCTAATCATCGTCTGGAAGTTCAGCAGTGCCTCCAGCCGCCCCTGACTGATCTCTGGCTGATACGGCGTATAGGCCGTGTACCACGCCGGGTTTTCCAGGATGTTGCGCTGAATCACCGGGGGCGTGACCGTACCGTGATAGCCTTGCCCTATCAGCGAGGTCAGCACCTTGTTCTTCGCCGCTGTCTGGCGCATGTGATAGAGCAATTCTCGCTCGGACTTTGGTTTTCCGAAATCCAGTGGCGTCTTTTGCCGGATCGCGGCGGGGACGGTTTCGTCGATCAACTGGTCCAGGCTGCCGACATCCAAAGTGGCTAACATATCCGACATCTCTGCCGGGGACGGGCCGATATGGCGCCGGTTGGCAAAGTCATACGGCAGGTATTCAGTTGGCTTAAATGTCACGGTATCCTCATTTTATGACTGGGCAGACATACATCAGCATGCCTTCCACAACGGTTTTCGTCAAAAAACGCGCTAACTGATGAACGAATTATAGGCAGTTTCGTCCATGTAATTGTCCATTGGTGAAAAATCCGATGGACGCATCTTGAAAAACCAGGCGGTACCTTGCGGGTCTTCGTTCACAAGGGGCGGGTTGTCGACGACGGTGCCGTTCACCTCGACAATTTTACCATCTAACGGTGACAGGATGTCGGACGCGGCTTTGACGCTTTCGATCACAACCACCTCGTCATCCTTGCTGACTTCGTCGCCAACCTCGGGCAGTTCGACAAACACGATGTCGCCCAGCTGCTCGGCGGCATGTTTCGTTATGCCGATGATCACCAGATCGTCTTCTACCAGAAGCCATTCGTGCTCTTTTGTGAATTTCATCTGTTGGCTCTTCTTTCTTTGCTGTTACCGTTTGAACCTCGGTGCCACGAAGGGGAGTGCCGATACAATGAGCGGCAGACGTTTGCCGCGCAGTTCCCCAAAGAGCGTGTCGCCTGTATTTGCATGTGCCGTGGCGACATAGCCCATCGCGACCGGACTACCGACCGTAGGGCCAAAGCCACCCGAGGTGATGTGACCGACAGGGTCTGTTGCGGTTTTGCTGGCAAATAGCTGGACACCTTCACGCATCGGCGCGCGACCTTCGGGGCGAAGTCCCACACGTTTGGTCGCGGAGCCGGTCTCGAGATCGGCCAGGATATGCCCGGCACCAGGGAACCCACCGGCACGGTCCCCCCCAGCACGGCGTTTTTTCTGGATGGCCCATGTCAGGCCAGCGGCGACCGGTGTGGTCGTGGCATCAATGTCGTGGCCGTAAAGGCAAAGCCCCGCCTCCAGCCGCAGAGAGTCGCGTGCACCGAGGCCGATGGGCAGAACTTTTGCATGATCCAGCAGCGCATCGGCGATTGCTTCGGCCCCATCGGCGGGGAGGGAAAGTTCAAAGCCATCCTCACCGGTATAGCCAGAGCGAGAGACCCAGCATTCGGCACCGTTCAAGGTGACATTTGCCACATCCATGAATCGCATTTTGGCCACCTCCGGGGCAAGCCCCGCAAGGACGCTTTCAGCGGCGGGACCCTGCAATGCGATCATTGCACGGTCCTTGATATGTTCGACCTCGATACCCGGCAAGCCCGCCCGCATTAATTCCAGATCGGCTGTTTTGCAAGCGGCGTTCACAACGACAAACAATGCATCATCCCGACGGGCAAACATCAGATCATCCTCGATCCCGCCTGCATCATTGGTGAAGAACCCGTAGCGCTGGCATCCATCGGCCAGGCCAAGGACATCCATCGGCACCAGTCGTTCAAAGGCGGTGGCAACCTCTTCATACGATCTGCCGTACAGCATGACCTGACCCATATGGCTGATATCGAACAGCCCTGCCTGTTCCCGGCAATGGTTGTGTTCGCCCATAATGCCCGAAAAATGAACAGGCATGTGATAGCCTGCAAAATCGACCATTTTGCCCCCCAAACGCCGGTTCAGCGGGGTCAGCGGGGTTGTTGCCAAATCCATCTGCCTGCGGCCTCCCTATTGCCAGGCTGTTCGAACCGTTGGTAAACTGAACGGCATCTTTAACGGCGTCCATCGCGCAGATCAGCTGTTCTCTGTCCTTTTGCCTGAGATTTTTATCCCTTCTGCACTCCGGGCGGCGGGGTCTTTCCAGAGTTTTGTTTTATATCTGCGGTCCCATGGGCCTGAAAGTTTCCGGGGCGGTTGCGCCTTCGGCACCGGTCAAAACCGACTCTCCACGCGGTTTTTCCGCAGTCTTGGCTTTATTCTAGCCACAACGTGACGTGGTGGCAAGCCCCTTCAGGCGCGTCGTTAGGTGCGTCGTGCTTCGAAGGCGGCCCAGGCAGCCTCAAAGGCCGCGAAATCAAAGCCCGGCTGGCGCGCAGGTTCTAGCACAACTTGTTCTGTTTCCAGGAGTGTTTCGATATCGGTCAATAAGTCGCTGATCACCTCGGGCGGAATGACCAAAGCGCCGTGGCGGTCGGCATGGAGCAGGTCACCGGGAGTGACAGTCATGCCAAAGATACTTACCGGTCCGTCAAACTCGCGGACATGAACAAAGCCATGGCTGGGCCCGATGGATCCGGCGACCACCGGGAAATTGTCCGGCAAGTCGCCCAGATCTCGCATCACCCCGTTGGTCAGTGCCCCAGATATGCCAAAGCCTTTGTGCACGGTCGTGTTGATCTCTCCCCAATAGGCACCAATGCAATTGGGAAAATCCACATCCTCGATCACT
>JACOMT010000029.1:0-2350 GCA_014623385.1 Paracoccaceae bacterium | reverse complement strand
CGCGGTGCGTGCGAAGCCCACGACTGGCGGACCGTTGGGATCGGAACATTGCATTGTCCCACGGATGAAGGCAGCAAACCCGCGCTTGCCTTGTGCCACTTCAATCGCGTTGCAAACCGTGGGTGTGTCCAGGCTGCGCAGTTTGGACAGCAGATCGGCATCAATCATACGACCCCTCCGACCAAGGCCGCGCCTTCGCTGAGCGTCTTGAGTTTGGCATAGGCGATGTCCGGGTCAATCGCCCCAAAGCCCGCAAACGTGCCAAAGCCACAATCAGACCCGGCAATCACACGGTCCACCCCCACAATGTCGATAAACCGTTCAATACGTTGGGCGACGACTTGGGGGTGCTCGACAAAATTGGTGGTTGTATCGACGACGCCGGGAACCAGCACCTTATCCTCGGGAATTTCGGATTTCCGGTCGCGAAACACCGTCCATTCGTGGGCATGGCGTGGATTCGACATTTCAAACAGCACGTAACGCGCCTTGGCGGACATCAGCGTGGTAAACACGGTATCCATCGAGATATCGCACACATGGGGGCCCTCGTAATTGCCCCAACAGATGTGGATGCGCACCTTGTCTTCAGGCACGTCCGACAATGCATGATTCAGTGCCTCCACATGACTGGCCGCAATTTTCAGAAACGCTTCATCGCTGATATCTGAAAACAACATGTGTCGCGATAGAGCGAGATCAGGGCAATCCAGTTGCAGATCCAGACCAGAGGCGACAATGGTTTCGTATTCCGCCTTCATCGCGTCGGCCAGTGCGGCAAGATAGGCATCACGAGTCGGATAGAAATCATTTTGCAAAAACAGCGAAATAACCCCAGGAGAAGCCGAATTCATAAAACCGCGCTCGACCCCATGTTCTGCCATCGCGGCCTTGAGGTTGGCGACGTCCTTTTCCAGCTCTCCCTGCCCTTTGGACCGCACTTTGCCCGTGCACATGGGGCGCGCGTATTCGGGAGTCCTGCCATCATCGGCCAGACGTTTGAGAAAGCTTGGAAACATCCTCAGATCGGCAGGTGCGTTGCGCGGGCTGTCGCCGGAAAAGCCAGTGTAGCGGTCTTTGACGTAGGTCGCATAGGAAATCTTTGAGGTTTCGCCGTCGGACACGATGTCAATCCCTGCCGCCTTTTGCTTGGCCACCGTGTTGGACGCGGCCCGTGTCATCGCGGCGTCAAACGCTGCGACATCATAGGGTTCCCCGCGCTCGCGCGCAAAGATGAAGTCCACGACCTCTCGGGTACGGGGCAAACTGCCCGCATGGGTGGTTTTGATGGTCAAGGCATGTCCTTTGCGATATCTTCGGCCCAAAGCCGCGGTTTTCTTCATTAATCGAGTTATCAGCGCGATGTAGTCCGGATCGTCGGGCAAAATGACTTCAATGCCCGGTTCGCACAAGAAGCCTTCGTTGTCGCCAAAGGTCGTGTTTTCGTCAATCACCACACGCGGGATGCCAGATTAGACGAAGATAACACTATAAGCACATCATGCAAAGGCTGAGCGTGGTGTAAAGAACAGTAGTGCAACAGGGCCTCTGCCGACCGGTCCTGGGCACGACATCCATTTCGCGATTCAGGAGGCAAAACAATGCGTTCCAAGTATTCCCTGATCATTTGACCGAGCAAAAAATGCTTTTGAGCGTAATCCAGTCTGTTCAGGATAACCATCCGCACAAGCGGTCCTCAGTAAAGCGTTGTCGGGCACGTCGCAATCGATCAAATCGGTTATTCCCCCATAGTCGCCCCAGACGGGCACATCCTGTCAACCAAATGGAGGCAAATGTCAGGTGATGCAATAGAATATGCATATGCGTCTTTTATTTTCCTTAACCTAGCAGAACAAAGCTCACTCAACAAGACCTCTGCATAATTTGGAGGATTGCGAACAAACCATCTTATAGGCTTTGAGGGGTGGTTTGATGCACCTATTTTTTTATTTTTGCGCAGTTCGTGTCGAACGTGACTTGGATCGGCGCAGATGACGTTCTGACCGGGATTGACGCACCAGTGGACGACTGACGGTGGTGTTCACCGACATGCCAGCCTGCGTTGGGATGCTCCGGGATCGGGCCTCAGGGTTATGATCCGCTGGTCTGCTTCAACTGTCTGCTGATCGGGCAGTGGCACCCCGAAGCTGGAGCATGTCCTCAACTGCGGTTGGATTTCATGCTGTGTTGCGGTCTCGACCTCTTTGCGCCTGTGCCCGATGCGACGACCCATTGCAGTTTTCGCAACTCACGATGATCTCCTGGCCGGGGTTTATCGTCAAATCGGGGATCACGGGCTGCAGCGGCGATTATCGGCACCACACTGGTTGAAAGTGCCGCCCCGCCCCAG
>JACOMT010000028.1:27163-37089 GCA_014623385.1 Paracoccaceae bacterium | reverse complement strand
ACAAGGCCTGTGCCAGCCAGGCCAACCGGGATGCTATGCGCGGTCAGCCACCGTGACGGGATCATGCGAACGGTCGGCCGCCCGTCATCGACCCCCTCGTTATCAACCCCTGCGGGCTTCAGAAAACGCGGCGGCAGGCTGATCTGCAACCGCCGCTTGCGGGATTGCGCAATGCCTATGTCACGATGACGCACCGCCCGATAATTCGGGCTGGCCAAAACAAGATGCCCAACTGACGATGTCGGCAATCGGGCAAAACCTGCGTGGCACCGCCCCGCAACCGGCAAACACCGGCAATCGCATAACCAGACCACCAAAACCGCTTTGCCCGATGCAAGGCCAGGTAAAGCCAGTGGAGCGGACAGAATGGCTAAATCGAGGCTTTCACCGAACATCACGCGCTCACGCAGGGGGCTTTCCTCTAAAAATTATGCAGAGGTCTTAATGATTGTATTGGGGGCGCGTGGACGTCACAAATTGGCTCACAGACGGCAGATTGGCCGGACTTATCGGTGCGGTGCCAACGGATCAACCCAATAACTCGATAATGTATAGGCTGATATGAACAGGCTTACGCCGCGGTAGTGCCTGTGGAGGCCGTCATCGCCTTTGATGAATCAGACGACTGTTCTACAGGCTGGGCCGAGTTTAAAATCTGGGCGGATCGTCTATTGGTTGGTGCGACATCCGAATGTTACCGTGATCTCAGCAATACCCAGTCTCTGTCTTGACGCGCAGTTGATGCTACCCTACTTCGCGATTTATTGCTGCAACAATGGAGTGAACCAAGATTTATCGCCCGAAGATCCAAAGGACCCGGTGCTGTGACCACAGGTTCCGGGCTTACCCACAGCCCACAAACTTTTCCACACCAATCCCGGGGGCCAATCCCAAAACCCAATAAGTTTCAGGAACAGCCAAACTAACCCGTGTTAAGACACGCCAGAAATGGAAAAATCAGGCCAGGGCGGTTGGTGAAAATTGGCTTGAAATCAACTGGAAAAGCCGTTGCAGCTGTATACGAACATGACGGAATAAAGGACACGGTGCGAATAGCGACAAAGGAACCGCTGCACCCCCCACGCAACGACCACAAAGGAACCACCTGCCCCGACGTTCCACAAACTTTTCCACAGCACCGGGACCCCAGAATCCTGAATTTCAGGGACCACCGACCAGCCAATGTTCAGATAAGCCCAAACGGGCCCACACGGGGCAGATTAGCCTGGAGCGGCTTTGTTGCACAGAGGCATGAGCAGTTGGATGACGACAAAAAGCCCGAGAGTTCCCCCAGAGAGGTATCTTGCAACTCTTGGCATATATTCCCAGTTTGCCCGAGGATATTTTGCGACGTGCAAAACCTGAAGCCTGTCCGGCCAGATTTCAGATTTTCAAGATTTCGGATTTTCACGGGGCATTTTTACCCTATCGCGTGCCGATATTCGGCCGAATAGGCACCGGTCACATGGTATTCTAGTTGTCGTTCAATATCGCCAAGCAGCGATGATGCGCCAAAGCGGAAGAGATTGGACTGTAACCAGCACTTGCCCAATTCATCGTTCAACAGGCTAAGATAGAGCAGCGCATCCTTGGCCTTGGATATACCCCCTGCGGGTTTATAGCCCACCCGATATCCAGTCCGGTCGAAATAGTCGCGGATCGCGCGGAGCATCACCAAGCTTACGGGCAGGGTGGCATTAACATGTTCCTTACCGGTTGAGGTTTTGATGAAATCCGCCCCGGCCATCATACATATCAGCGAGGCGCGCGCGACATTGCGCAGGGTGCCCAGCTCGCCGGTGGCCAGAATCGCCTTTACATGCGCAGCACCACAGGCTGTGCGGAACGCGTTCATTTCATCGTACAGCACCTGCCAATTACCTTCCAGTACGTGGCGTCGGGAAATTACGATGTCTATTTCAGATGCGCCGACGCGTATGCTTTCCTTGATCTCTGCAATCCGAAGGTGCAAGGGGGACAGCCCGGCGGGAAACCCGGTACTGACCGCTGCAATCGGGATATCGGTACCTTGCAGTGCATCGACCGCAGGTGTAATCATATCGTGATAAACGCAAACCGCACCGACGGTAACGGGACCAACGCCTAACGCGGCCAGCAGCTCGGCGCGCACCGGTTGTCGTGCCTTGGCGCACAGTCGATGCACCCGTGACGCCGTATCATCGCCCGACAGGGTCGTCAGATCAATACAGGTGATTGCGCGCAACAGCCAGGCGACCTGATTGTCCTTTTTGAGGCTGCGCCGACCGGGCAGTGTTTTGGTGCGCCGTTTGATTGCGGATGTATTGGCCTGCACCATGCGCACCCAGCCCAAGTCCAGCGGCATCCCCGGATTGCGAGGCTCTGTCACCAGCGGCAGACGCGGGGTGGGCAGGGCGGTTTCTGGTGTCATCTCGGTCCCCTCTAGCAGATGCTGACGGTCGCATAGGCGCAGTCGGTTGGCAAGCAATTGAAAAGACCTTTGCGTAATTTGGAGATGGGTTGATGGTTTGTCCACAATCCTCCAAATTATGCAGAGGTCTTGAGCCAAGGACATAGAAACAGACCAGTAAAACCAAGAGAGCACCTAAAACCCTCGAAAAACCACCGCATAGGGGGAGAGTGAGCAGCTCAATCAGAGCCGCCAAGCAACAACAAGCAACAAATTTTGACATACATGCAGCCACACAAAGGGCGGGAACGGATGCCAAGGGGCGGCTATTGAGAACCAGATCAAAGGGCAGGTTGTTTGCAGCAAAGGCGAAACATGGGAAAGCTTGGGAGCAACAAAACAGGGCGCAGGTTTGGAATTCTGACGGAGAGGGTGGATACCGGCACAAAGACAAGCAGGAAGATAAGCCACCTGGGGCAAATCCGTGCATCGGCCTGATTTCACCTGAATTTTAATTGCAAATAAGTCGCAGAAACATTGATTTTCGCGAATGACTCGCATATTGGAATTCAACGCAATCATAACGCAATTATCAGATACAAGCAGAGATTTCGGATGTTTGGGCGTCGTTCCTTTATTTTTGGCAGTGCTACCACCGCCGTCCTCGGCCTGGCCTCAGGGGTAGAAGCGTCTGATCAGATCACGGTTGTGACCACCACCGGCATGATTGCCGATGCGGCCCGGCAGGTGGGTGGTGATGTGATAACTGTTCAGGTGCTGATGGGCCCCGGGGTTGACCCGCATACCTATCGCCAGACGCGCAGCGATATCGTGGCGCTGACCCGCGCCGATCTGGTCCTGTGGCACGGCCTGTATCTGGAGGCGCAGATGGAGGTGCTCATGGCAGATCTGGCTCGCAAGCGTCCCGTCGTGGCCGTAGCCGAGGCGCTGCCGCGTGACGTTCTGCTGGGCCATGACGATTATGCCGACAAATTTGATCCCCACGTTTGGATGGTCCCTACCCTGTGGGCCGATGTCGTGGCCGAAGTGTGCCGCGCCCTGACCGAGGTTGCCCCACAACATGCCGATCATTTTGCCGCCAGAGCAGCCGCGCACACCGCCGAGCTGAATCGGCTGGCCGCCTACGCGACCGCGCAGTTGTTGGCTGTGCCGGAACCAGCCCGTGTGCTGGTGACCGCCCATGATGCTTTTGGATATTTCGGCGCAGCCTACGGGTTCGAAGTGATCGGCATTCAGGGCATTTCCACTGAAAGCGAGGTGGGCCTGAGCCGGGTCCGCAGCCTTGTCGAGCTGCTGGTCGACCGCGGCATCGATGCGGTGTTTGTCGAAAGCTCGGTGTCGGACCGCAATATTCGCGCCCTGATCGAAGGTGCCGCCGCCAAGGGACACGAGGTGGCGATTGGTGGCGAGCTTTTTAGCGACGCTATGGGCCCAGAAGGCAGTTACGAGAGCACCTATATCGGCATGATTGATCACAACGTCACGGTGATTGCGGCGGCGTTGGGGGTCGCGGTGCCCCCGCGCGGATTGAATGGGCTTTTGGGATTGGGCAGCTGACATGACCATGGAATTGGCCAACACAGACAACATTCGCCCCCGCTCTGATGCCATTGATAACAGCCCGTTGACGGTGCGCGGCCTGACTGTTTTCTATGGCGAAACCCCCGCCGTTTTTTCGGTGGATATGACGATTGCCCCCGGTACGATGACGGCTATTATCGGCCCGAACGGTGCTGGAAAATCCACGTTGCTAAAGGCCGCGCTGGGGATCATTCCGGCACTGTCGGGTCAGGTGACGGTGTTTGGCACATCTTTGGATGCGCAACGGGGGCGCATCGCCTATGTGCCGCAACGCGCCAGCATTGATTGGGACTTTCCGACCCGTGTGATCGACGTGGTTCTGATGGGGCTTTATCGCGAGCTGGGCTTGATGGGGCGTTTGCGCCCAAGCCACCGCAAACGTGCGCTTGACTGTCTGGACCGGGTCGGCATAATGGATTTTGCCCTGCGCCAGATTGGTCAATTATCAGGTGGTCAGCAACAGCGCGTGTTCCTGGCCCGGGCCTTATCACAGGAGGCGGATCTGTATCTGTTGGATGAACCATTTGTCGGCGTTGATGCAGCGACCGAACAGGTGATTATTGCCTTGCTAAAGGATCTGCGTGCCGATGGGAAGTCGGTGCTGGCGGTGCATCATGATCTGGCCACGGTGGCAGAATATTTTGACAACGTGTTCCTGATCAACACCCGCAAAATTGCCGAAGGGCCCGTGGCCGATGTCTTTACGCCCGAGATGTTGCAGGCAACCTATGGTGGGCGGTTGGCCACGGCACAGGTCACCAAGCTGACCGCAACACCTGCCTAGCCCATGGTGTCCGACGCGCTTTTGTTGCAGCTAGGCTATAACGCCACGCTGGTAACAATCGGTGCGCTGCTGTTGGGAATGGCGGCAGGCACCACGGGCAGCTTTTTATTCATGCGCAAGCGTGCGCTGATCAGCGATGCCATATCCCACGCCACGCTACCGGGCATCGGTCTGGCCTTTCTGGTGATGGTGGCAATGGGCGGCGATGGGCGCAATCTGCCCGGTCTGCTGGCAGGGTCTGCAGCGACCGCGACATTGGGTCTGTTCTGTGTTGGTTGGCTGACCCGGCAGACGCGTTTGTCCGAGGATGCCGTGATCGGCGCGGTCCTGTCGGTCTTTTTTGGCTTTGGCATCGTGTTGTTAACCGTGATTCAGACACTGGGTGTTGGTCGTCAGGCGGGGTTGGATACGTTTTTACTGGGCGCAACCGCTGGCATGTTATGGCCTGATGCCATGGTCATTGCGGTTGGTGCCGTGGTGGTACTGGCGTTGGCTCTGTTGATGCGGCGGTCAATGATTATGGTCGCCTTTGACCCGTGCTTTGCGGCTGCCGACGGGTTGTCGGTGGCGCGGGTCGATCTGATCATGATGATACTGGTGATGGCCGTCACCGTCGTGGGGCTGAAAATTGTGGGTCTGATCCTGGTCGTTGCCCTGTTGATCATCCCGGCGGTGACTGCCCGATTCTGGACACAGCGCGCGGATCACGTGGTGCTGTTGTCCGGACTCTTTGGCGGTTTGGTGAGCTATGTTGGTGCGGCACTGTCCGCTGTGGTGCCAAAACTTCCCACCGGTCCGATCATCGTGCTGGTCAGTTTTGCACTCTTTGCCATTTCCCTATTTTTGGCACCACAGCGGGGGGTGTTGGCCGCGCTGTTGCGTCACCGGCGGTATCAACGGCGGGTGCATCTGCGTCAGGGTCTGTTGGCTCTGGCCCAGGGTCAGCCGATCTACGAAGATTTGACCTTGCGCCTGTTGCAGCGTGCGGGACTGGCGCGGGCCGATGGGGTGGCAACCGAAACCGGGCGTGCCCGGGCAGCCAAGGCGCTGCGTGACGAGCGCCGTTGGGACATAGTGCGACGGGACCACGCACACGAGGCTGTGGCCCAGCTGTACGATGGACTGAGGCCCATCGAAACCATCCTGACAGCGGATGAGATCCGCGAAATTGATCGGCGGATTGGCGGCCCGGAAGCGATAACGTGATGGGCGCGGAATTTGTTGCCTTGTCCTTGCCGCCCCTTGTGATCGGGGTGTTGGCCGCGATTGCATGTGCATTGCCTGGCAATTTTCTGTTGCTGCGGCGGCAGGCGCTGATCGGGGATGCGATCAGCCATGTGGTCCTGCCCGGTATTGTCGTGGCCTTTCTAGTCACGGGCGCGGTTGCCGCAGGTGCGATGATGCTCGGGGCGGCAGCGGCGGCGATGGTGTCGGTGGTGATGATCGAGGCGATCCGCCGTCTGGGCCGGATCGAACCTGGCGCGGCGATGGGCGTTGTGTTCACCACCATGTTCGCGGGTGGTGTTTTGCTATTGGAACAATCGGACACCTCCAATGTGCATCTAGATGTTGAACACGCGCTATACGGCAATTTGGAAAGCCTGATCTGGCTGGATGCGGTTGGGTGGTCCTCGATGATCGATCCACAGGCATTGGCCGGGCTGCCTATCGAATTGCCCCGCATGGCGGTGACGCTGGTGGTGATTGCGCTCTTTATCTTGCTCTTTTGGAGACCGTTGAAACTTGCGACGTTTGACGAAGGATTTGCGCGAACGCTGGGCATGCGCACCGGCTTGCTGGGTATGGCGCTGATCATTCTGGCGGCACTTGCGGCGGAGGCGGCGTTTGATGCGGTGGGATCAATCATCGTGATTGCAATGTTCATCTGTCCCTGTGCGGCGGCGCGGCTGGTGACAAACCGGTTGGAAAGCCAAGTGGGATGGAGCGTTCTGTTCGCCGCAATTTCCGCCGTTTTGGGGTATATTTTGGCTGGATATGGGCCGCTGTGGATCGGTGCGACCGATGCGGTCAGTGCCGCAGGGATGATTGCGACGGTGTCGGGTGTGATCCTGGTGCTGACAGCGCTTTTTGGTCCTCATCGGCGACGCAGCGGGGCACCCAGCGGGATCTGACACCCCGGCACATCTTTATAGTACATCTTACACGTGGCAGGGATTTGTGCGTCGCTAAGTTTGATAAAATCCCAAGAATTCCAGAGGCATCGATGAGCGACGATAACCTTCCGCGCGAAAACAACACCCGACATTTCCAGACATTTATAGTACCCGATGGGCCATCCCGGCGACCTGCAGGTCAACGCGCCATACTATCATCATAAGGGCGCATGGCACCATAGATGCTGTATAGATGCTGTGGGTGGGTTGTGGTGCGTGAACCTAGGCCATTCCAATGACGTGGTAAAAGAGGGCGATTGCTAAACAGCTTGGTGATTTGCCCTATGCTTGGCCCTTTGGCGGGTCGCCCAACGCAACGGTGATCGAAGCTTCTTATGCCGTGCGCCAGTTTTTGAACCCGATGGCACAGCCAGGGTGTTTTTCACATCAGGCGGATCGGATCCGGTCGAAAACTGTCTGCGGCTGGACGGCAATACCACCGCCTGCGGAATGAATCGACCCGGACCAAGATTTCTGGGCCTGAAGAACGGCTAGAACGGCACCCATTTCGACGGCGCGTCGGCCAACGGCAACATCCGGTTCCGCACAGCCTATGAACCGCTGTTGACTGGCTATTTTCACCTACCTTGCCCCTCGTTCAATGAAACGGGGCCGACGCAGCTGGCCCAGCATATCGCTGCGGCAATGGCGGATGAGATCGCGTTTCAGGGGGCGCAAATCATCGCGGCCTTTATCATGGAACCGATCCGGCAGGCAGGCGGTGTGATCGTCCCGGACGCGACCTCCATGCCGCTTTTGCGCAAAATATGTGACCAGCACAGCATTCTGATGATTTCGGGGTGAGCCCTGCCTTTGGCCGGATTGGCGATTGGTCGGGCGTGCGCCACTGGGGGTGAGCCGGATATGATGGGCACCGCGAAAGACATCACCTGCGCCTATTTCCCGGTTGGTGCCGCGTTGATGAGCGAACAAGTAGTCAAGGTGTCCGAAAATTCTGGCACGAATGGTAACATTTTCCACGTCTATACCTATTCCGCGCATCCCGTGGCAGCGGCGGCGGTTGTGGCCTACGCATCAGTACGCGGGTGAACGCGGCGGCATGGGGCGCGCAGCGCTATGAAGGTGTTCGCAACCTGGCCAAAATACACGGTATCCTCGGCGATGTGCGTGGCGGGCACGGATTGATGACCGGGATCGGGCTGGTTAGCTGATCAGGCAAACAAAACACCGGCGGGCAATGACACGCTGAAACGGGGCCATGCAGCCACCTATGCCGCCGGGGCGACCGGGCTGCGCATGGGACCGCACAACCTGCTGATGTCGCCGCCCCTGACCATCACCGAGGCCGAAGTGGACACCATTCTGTCGGCACTGGATGCCGGGTTACAGCTGGCCTGATCGGAAATAATACCTTTTGGTGCTCCACATCCTTTAGATATTTCAATGGGTCCGTTGGTGGGGGATTCGCTATGAAACAGATTTACGCCAGGCTGGTGGTTGCTACCGCAGGTCGCTGTGGACGGTGTGGTCGCATTCTGGCGGTGGGGGACCTGGCAGGTTTCAACGCCTATGTGGGCGACGAAACCACTATAATCGACCGGGCGGGCCACGCTACCCGGACTTGCCCATGTGTATAAGCACATCCATCATGGGTATCAGCACGCAAGCCTTGGTCGTGAACCTGTTGCCCGCCCCGGATAGGTATGTGAACGACACCGTATTATTTTCAGGCGGTGCTGAATGGGTTATGCCGCACTCCAAGGTTGCGACCATGTGACCGAGCCGTGCCATCCGACACGACAGGATCCGGATCGCGGTGTTCACCGATGTTCCAAGCCTGATGGATCACCAATCCGGGCACTTGAGGTGTTCTGAACGCGGCGGGTTTGGTGGCGATCAGTTTGGACGTTCGGACTGTAGCGGAACCGCAGGACGGTCGCTTGCAATACTGGCCTTCACAATCGGGACCAGGCTCGGGTACACGGATTTTGCGTGCGGCGGCAATTCACGCCGACACCCCTGGAGCTGCCCGCACTATAGCACCGCGTTGTGGTCACGCAAAGCACATTGCACGTTAAATGCGTGTATCAATTGATCTGTGGTCGGGTTGTTGCCCCCTTCGGGTCTGCTGAACTTTCTGCGGAAACGTCAATGGGGTGGGCACAACCGCGATTTAGGCAAATTGTCACATGCACGATTTGCTGTCGCAATGGTGGCGACTTTTATTGTAGCATAGCTGCATCAAAACGAATCACTTTGGTTCAGCAAACAGAAAGATCGTCATGGACGCGCTTCTGCTGTCGCGCATTCAGTTCGCGGCAAACATTTCGTTTCACATCCTCTTTCCCACGATCACAATCGCGCTGGGGTGGGTGCTGTTGTTTTTCAAACTCCGCTTTAACGCGACCGGCGCAGAAAAGTGGATGGATGCCTATAAGTTCTGGGTCAAGATCTTTGCCCTGAGCTTTTCCATGGGTGTTGTCAGCGGCATTACCATGTCGTTCCAGTTTGGTACGAACTGGCCCGGGTTCATGGAAAAAGTTGGCAATGTGGCAGGGCCCCTGTTGGCCTATGAGGTACTGACCGCCTTCTTTTTGGAAGCGGTGTTTTTGGGTATAATGCTGTTTGGCATGCAGCTGGTGCCCGGGTGGTTGCATACAACGGCGACCGCACTGGTGGCCTTTGGAACGACGATGTCGGCTTTTTGGATATTGGTCCTGGTCAGCTGGATGCATACGCCGACGGGATTTGAAATCCGTGATGGGGTGATCCACGCCATCAATTGGCTTGAGGTGATCTTTAACCCTTCGATGCCCTACCGGCTGACCCATATGCTATTGGCCTCGGGGCTCACAGTCGCCTTTTTGATCGCAGGGATCAGCGCGTTCCGCTGGCTGTTGGGCGAGCGCAGCGATGAATTGCGCGCTACCTTGAAAACCGGTCTGACGCTGGGCGCATTCCTGATCCCGGTGCAATTCTTTGTCGGGGACCAGCACGGGTTGAACACAAAAAAATA
>JACOMT010000028.1:0-27069 GCA_014623385.1 Paracoccaceae bacterium | reverse complement strand
TTGTGCCGTTGTTCTTTGCCCTTCGTGTGATGGTCGGGATCGGCTTGCTGATGCTGATCATCAGCTGGACATCAGTCTGGTACATGCGGAGCAAAGCGGGGCCGGATGCTTTGCCAAAACCATTACTGTACCTTTTGGTACCGATGGCCGGGGCCGGATGGCTGGCCACACTTGCCGGTTGGTACCTGACAGAAATCGGGCGGCAACCCTGGCTGGTGCATGGGGTACTGACGACCAAGGCTGCCGTGGGTGATGTCCCGCCCACGATGGTTCTGAGCACGCTGATCGCGTATCTGATCGTATATGGCCTGTTGCTGGTGACCTATATCGGCGTGGTGTTCTATCTGGCGCGCAAGGCGGCGCTAGGTGACAAGACGATTGGTGCCCCTGAACACGGCCGCACTATTCCGGCGGAGTAAGACGATGATCCTTTTTGGCGATCCCGCCCAATGGCTGCCTTTCATCTTTGCCTCGCTTCTGGGGCTGTCCATCCTGATCTATGTCTGTCTCGACGGTTTTGACCTGGGTGTGGGGCTGTTGTTCCCATTTGCCGGACAAATCGAAAAGGACCGGATGGTCGCCTCAATCGGCCCATTTTGGGATGCGAATGAAACTTGGCTGGTGTTGGCGGTTGGTTTGTTACTGGTCGCTTTTCCATTCGCCCATGGCGAAATTTTGGGTGCGCTGTACCTTCCCGTAGCCATCATGCTGATTGGTTTGATCCTGCGTGGTGTGGCGTTCGAATTCCGGGTCAAGGCCCCGGCCCAATACAAACGGTTCTGGGACAATGCATTTCTGGGCGGCAGCCTAGCGGTGTCGCTGTGTCAGGGGTTCATGCTGGGCATGTATATCATGGGGCTGGAATTCACCCCGATGAAACTGACCTTTTCCTTGTTGACGGCGGGCTGTCTGACCGTGGCCTATTCATTCATCGGGGCTTGCTGGATCATCATGAAAACCGACGGCGACCTGCAGAAAAAGGCTGTCGGATGGGCGCGCGGTGGCATTTACGGTCTGGTGCTAGGCTTGGGATCCATTTCGCTGGCAACCCCCTTGGTCAGCCAACGGATTTTTGAACGCTGGTTCACCTTTCCCGACACGCTGTTCCTGGCTCCTCTACCGATCATGTCGGCGGTTTTGATCTTTGCCTTGTGGTACACGCTGCGCCATCTGCCTGCATCGGATGACCGGTTGGCCTGGTTCCCCTTTGTGGCGGCCATGGCGCTCTTTGCACTTGGGTTCTGTGGCATGGCCTATTCGTTCTATCCGTATGTCGTGCCCGAGCGGAAGACGATTTATGAGGCGGCTAGTTCACCGGATGCGCTGTTCATAATGCTGATCGGTGTATTGATCGTACTGCCCATCATATGTGCCTATACCGCACTGTCGTATTTCATCTTTCGGGGAAAGGCGACAGAGCTGCGGTATTACTGACTGGCATTGCGCACAGGATTACGACCCTATAAATGGGTTTCGCCACGCGCGCAAGCCAGCCGGATCTGATGCTGGCGCTCACGAAACCGTGCCTTGCTGGACTCCGATGTCTCATCAATGCATTGGTGACAGGATACCCCTTCTTCGTATTCCGGACGTGCGCGATCTTGGGGCAAAATAGGGCGACGGCATCCAGGACACAGCGTATGCCTCCCCTCGCGCAGACCATGGCCCACGGACACCCGATTGTCAAAGACGAAACAATCGCCTGACCAGGTGCTGTCCTCTTCCGGCATTTCTTCTAGATACCGCAAAATGCCGCCTTTGAGGTGATAGACATCCTCGACACCCTGACCGATCAGAAAGCTTGTCGATTTTTCGCACCGGATGCCGCCGGTGCAGAACATCGCAATTTTTTTATTGTGAAACCGGTGTTTGTTATCCTCCCACCAGATCGGAAATTCGCCAAAGGACTTGGTTCCAGGGTCGATGGCCCCATCAAAGGTGCCGGTAGCGACCTCGTAATGATTGCGCGTGTCGATCACCACCACATCCGGTTGGCGGATCAGGTCATTCCAATCCTTGGGCTCGACATACCGGCCTACGATGGCGCGCGGGTTGACATCGGGCCGTCCCATGGTCACGATTTCTTTTTTCAGCCGCACCTTCATCTTGCCAAAGGGAGGCTGTGCAGATGTTGCCTCTTTCCACTCCACATCTTCGCAACCGGGCAAGGCGCGGATATGTGCGATCACCTTGTTAATCCCGTACCGCAGGCCTGCGATGGTGCCATTGATCCCCTCAGGTGCCAAGAGAAGCGTGCCCTTGACCCCGTTCGCACAACAAATCTGTGCCAAGGGCAGCTTTAGTGCCGTCGGCTCGGCAAACCGGATGAAATAGTAGAGCGAGGCAATGGTATACATGCGCACAATCTAGCCCCTGTGTCGGCCCTATCGCAAGGGGTTGCATTGACCTCTGCCGCTACGCAATCTAGGCTGAATATAGCAAACCGGAGAACCAGAATGCACGCGTTGCTTGTGATAGATATCCAAAATGATTTCTGCCCAGGCGGTGCGCTTGCGGTACCGGGGGGCGATACGATTGTCGACGGTATTAACACGATCATGCCTGGATTTAATGCGGTTATCTTGACCCAGGACTGGCATCTTGCCTCAACCCATCCGGGGAAGACACCCTATGACATCATCGACATGTCCTATGGACCCCAGGTTTTGTGGCCGGATCACTGTATCCAGGGCACGGACGGCGCGGCCTTTCACGCAAGGCTGAACACCACCGCCGATCTGATCTTGCGCAAAGGCTTTCGATCAGATCTTGATAGCTATTCGGTGTTTTTTGAAAACGACAAAAAGACGCCAACCGGGCTCGAGGGGTATATGTGGACGCGCGGGCTGAATCAGTTGACACTTGTCGGCCTCGCCACCGATTTTTGCGTGAACTATTCGGCACAGGACGCGGCGAAACTGGGGTTCGAGGTTACGGTGCGCCAGGATCTGTGTCGCGCGATTGATCTGAACGGGTCGCTGGCGGCGGCGCAAAATGACATGGCGGATGCGGGTGTTACGCTTATGTAATCTGTTTTTGCCAGTTTCTAACCGGATGCTGTTGGATTGGGCAGCTGTCTGGTGACAGGGGAAACCGTCTATGAACGTTATTGCACCATAGCAGTCGGCAAATTTAGCCGAATTTGCGTGGCGGCACAGCCGTGTCGGATTGCTGCTCCGATATGCGTACAGCCGGGTGACACGTTAGGTGGCCTTTGCTGGCAGCCTGCCTTTCGGGGATACGGGGTTTGCTTTCATGGTTGTGCTGACCGGCTAGGTGATTGATTGTACGACCCTTAAACACGTCAAACCCTGTATGGATGCGGGTGTGCCAGAGGGTATTTGTACCGGCTGTTGGGAATCGCGCTGGTCCAATCGATAATCATCGTCTTTTGCGTTGGGCGAGGTCATTTAGCATTCTGCACCGTTTGCGATGGGCTTTCTGACCGGTGCAGTGATCAATACTGGCGTGATGTTGCCCTATCAACTGGCTGCGGCCCCCACGGGTCTGACCATCCATGGAATTTGCTCTTTTAGTCCAGCTTGAGCTTTATCAGAAAACTCAAAGCCTGCCTGAACTTCTTGGAGGTGTTCATCTTGGCCTTTATAGTCGTTGTTCTAATCCGCTACGTGAATGGCAAATATTTGCAAGCTGGTGGAAAACGTCCAGCTTGCCAAGATGGAGAGCAGCGAAAAAGAAAGGCAAGAGCTATCTCTGATTGCGCACAACGCCAATAATGTGGTGGTGATTTAAGATGCAAATGGGTGAAGTTCCTAGTGTTCAACCGCGCGCGTTCGCACCTTGGCTGAGCTGTTGAATGGTCCTGAGACGGATACCGTGGACTCCACTCGCAATGGCAAACCGCTTCGCGGCAAAATTCTGAATCCGCGTAGGGATAGCCAGGATATTTGGGCCGAAACCAATTTGGTCGCCATCCTGGGCCTGGCCGGTGAGGTTGAAATGACCGTCGCCATTGAGCACGACGTGACTTTGGCCCGCAATCATGCCAAAGAAAATAGATACCGTCGGCCAGACCGCCGAAGAGGGGGCCAAGGCTAAGGCGGAATTTATGGCCACGATGGGCGTGGATCATCGGTATGGCCGATCCACTGTCGGTATCGGAATTCGACACGGAACACTGTCAATATTCTGATACGATTCGCAATTCGGCTTTGCAGGTCATCGCCGATTACAAGTTCAGTCCTGCCGCTTGATTTTTCTGGCCCCGCCCGCAACACTAGTGCATCAGATGAAACGCCGTCAATATCAAGGTCGAGCACTTGGACATCGCAACCCGCGTTTACAATCACAAATGGAAGATCGATCCGATTGTCCGGTCCCTGATAGACACCGATTTTTACAAATTGCTGATGTGTCAGTCGGTGTTCCACAACAAACCGGATACCCACGTCACATTTTCGTTGATCAACCGGACCAAATCGGTGCCGCTGGCCCACCTAATCGATGAAGGCGAGCTGCGCGAACAGCTGGATCACATCCGGTCCCTGACGTTGAGCCGGGGGGAGAGCACCTGGCTGCGCGGCAACACATTTTATGGCAAACGTCAGATGTTCCGCCCCGATTTCATGGAATGGTTTGAAGCGTTGCAGCTGCCGCCTTATCACTTGGAAAAGAGAGAGGGTCAGTACGAACTGGCCTTTGAAGGTGCCTGGCCCGAGGTCATGCTCTGGGAAATCCCGGCACTGGCGGTTCTGATGGAATTGCGGGGCCGCAGGGTTCTGAACCGGATGGGCCGTTTCGAATTACAGGTCCTTTATGCCCGCGCAATAACCCGGGTTTGGGAAAAAATCGAACGCTTGCGCAAGGTTGACACATTGCTAATCGCCGATTTTGGCACCCGGCGGCGCCATTCCTTTTTGTGGCAGGATTGGTGTGTTCAGGCAATGATGGAAGGTTTGGGAGACAAGTTCCTGGGGACGTCAAATTGTCTTATCGCGATGCGGCGCGAGGTCGAGGCGATTGGAACCAATGCACATGAATTGCCAATGGTCTATTCTGCACTGGCCGATACGGATGCGAAACTGGCCCAAGCTCCCTATGACGTGCTGAGCGATTGGCACAAAGAGCATGATGGCAACTTGCGGATTATCCTGCCGGACACCTACGGTGCCCAAGGGTTTCTGGACCGTGCACCGGATTGGTTGGCCGGATGGACCGGTATGCGGATCGACAGCGGCGATCCTGCAATGGGCGGCGAGATAGCCATAAAATGGTGGCAGGATCGCGGTGAAGACCCGCGATACAAGCTGTTAATCTTTTCGGACGGGCTGGACGTGGACAAGATTATCGAATTGCATGTCCAGTTTGCCGGTCGCGTGCGCGTTTCTTTTGGGTGGGGCACTTTGCTTACCAATGATTTCCGTGCACTGGTGCCGAACGATGCGCTGGCACCGTTCAGCCTCGTCTGTAAGGTGGTGCGGGCTAATGGGCAGCCAACGGTGAAACTGTCGGACAATCCCGAAAAGGCGATGGGCCCGGCCGACGCGATCATGCGGTATAAACGGGTCTTTCGGGTAGGCGTTCAAGACGGGATCACGGTCAAGGTCTGAGAGTATTGGGGATCAAGCATCCACTTTTGGATGGTCTTGGAGCGGCAATCCTTTCGACCTGTATTTCGCTGTATTTCGGTTTTTTACGCCTTGGATATTTTGGAGAGTACGGCGTCTCTGTTCGGGCTGGATTAGAATGGGCTCGCTATTCGGGTTGTTCAGAATGGAAGCCCACGCACGGTTTCCGAATTTTTCTGATCGTTGACGTGACACTGGCTGGGCTGTGCAGGATTTTAAGGGCCACAACCTATACAATTTCTCGGGTCGAAGGCATGGTCGAACGACAGGTCACCGAACAGATAAAGAGAGTGCAAGCCACCACGCTGGCCCTCGCGTTTAACGAATTTTGCATAGCACTTGGTTTCAGGAATATGCAGTGTCGCTGTAACGTCAGCTGGCCCAGAACAACGATGGCCTGTCGGATGAAGTCCGGGTGGCATGTAGGTGTGAGCCGTGCCTTGACGAAGGATGGTTACCAACTGGTGGGAGCACTGGAGAGGATTGGGCTTGCCAACTATCTGGTTGGGATATGTGCAATCGAATGAACATCTGCCTGTGGACGGTTTGCGGATATGTTCGGGAATGGTCAACAGGAGCTCGCCTGAAAGTTATTTGGAGTGGCTTCCTGAATAGGTCCTGAGTAGGTATCGTGTAAAATTATCGCAAATTACGCCAAAAACGGCGTAACATTATGAGGTTAAATGTCGGCTCCCGGTTTGTGACCAAAGGTTTGGTGTGTGCCTTTCATTATGTGTTCCATCCCGGATGATCACATAGCCCCTTGCCGGTATGTGCTGTTCATGGCCCGATCTGTTCCGGGGACTGTTCGGGAGGGAGGCACGATGCAAATCAGGTTGCATAGGGAAGCGACGAAGACACCCGAGATCGGGGCGACCATTCAGGCAAGTCCGGAGTCGGCATGGCAAATGGCAGATCACTACGGCATTTCAGAGCAAACAGTTTGGAAATAGCACAACACCCAAAAGCGGCTCCAGACGATGCCGACACCGGCCTGCGGCGTTGTGCGAGGTGCTTCCCCGGTTTCTCTGGACGATGTGCGCGCGGTCGTGCGGGATTCCCTCAATACAAAAGTTTCATTTTCTCTTACGTCGGAATTATTCAAGAAACAACCATATCGTCTTCATCGTCTTCCGGGATGGGACATATTTCTTAAATCTGCAATTCTATTTTTACTTTCTGTGGTATACGCACCGTAGTATGCGCGTTTGGACAAGAATCAATTATATCGGACCCGTGCCCATATCCCGAACCAGATAACCTTATAACCTTGCTCAAATGACTGAGCGACTGCAATGTGTTGAAGATCGCGTAGACAGACTGCGACAGACACTGAACGTATTGTTGCGAACACAACAGAACTTAACTTCACAAATAGACTACAAGATTTACGGCCCGCCCAAAGAACTTGAAAAATTTTCTGCAGTGGAGATCGCTGTGACTCATGGTTATTGGGGTCATGGTTCTCACAAGCACGTCTTTGAATATGTTCCTGCTCTCGAGGCAAAGCCTGGAAAAACACTCGTCGGCGGCGAATTGGGTCCGAGTGGGGCATGATAGGGAGAGGATGTGTGCCTCCGCCTTACTATGATGGGATTGACGAGTTTTGTGGGGGGCCAATCACGCGCAGCAGGATGCTATGTCAGCTCGGCTTGGTTTACTTGGTTTACCGAAGGGCAAAAAAGGAAGGGACTTCCAGTAAGACAGTCAGAAATTTATGGCGGGTGAACATCTCATGAGCCTCATTAATACTCTCCGGGCGGCGGCCGTTACTACTTTGGTCCGCCTCGATGGCAATGAACCCGGCGCGCGCTCAAGGCGATGCAATTTCAACAAGAAATGCTGCAATCACTAAGGTAGCCACAAAATATGGGCCTCAAATTGTTAAGCAACTTCAAAAGGACACTGAATTTTCAGTTCCAGTTTCGACTATTCCAGCTGAACGTCGTAATATAGCCATAGAAGAAACATATCACAGATATGTGGAGATGCGGAGCTCATATCATATGCTAGTGCGAAAAATGCAGGGGAATGGCTATCGCTTGGCGTGGACGATGGCACCGCAGTGGCTGGACCCCAAGCTGCTGTGACCATTCCTGCTATTCTAGTAGGTGCCGCAATTATCACAATCATAGAGACAGGGAACGAAGACCTGGAGGCCGTTAGCCAAGTTCAGCTACGCCACTTTCTTAAATCTAAGGAAGATGAAACTCTTTCAGGATTTACGAGATGCGGTTTTGGTGGTCTAGTTATGCGATTGCCGGTGTTTGCGGGTTGAGGGAGATACTATTTGCAGCTCCCCGCGGGTTCTGCCCGATTGCCACAGCCAGCAGGGGTCGATGACGGGCGGCGGCTCGCATGATCCCGTCACGGTGGCGACCCGCGCAGGGCATCTCGGTTGGCCTTGCTAGCACAGGCCTTGTCGGCCAATAGCCTGTGCTCCCGCTGGCGGATTTGGCCACCGCTGCCGAGTTGGGCCGCAACCACAAATCCCGCCGCATCCCGGACCTGAACGCGCGGCCCGACAAAATCGGAAGGCTGAGCGCGGTACTGCGCGGCATGGTGAACGCGCTTTACAATCGGTTCGATAGAAACGAACAGTTCGTCACTGACGTCGCACGCGAGTGGATTTGGTCAAACATGATGTGCGTCGGCTGGACCGGTTGGTTGATGATATTTCCAATACCTCCCGAATCGACAGCGAAAAGAAGATTTTGACTTGTTGAGCATGTTGGGGAAACACAACTTGTATCTTTGTATTTGGGCGAGAATTTGAAATTCAAGGAGGTTGACTACATTACCGACATGCCCGAGGCACCGATCATGATCCGTAGACTCACGGCACGCTTGGCACAGGCCAATGCGATAGCCTTGTGCAAAAAAGGCGATGCCATCCGAATTTGGGCGTGCCGACACGATAACCGCGTATTGATTGTGGTCAAAAACGCCGACCCCGGCATTCCAGACGCGGCACTGACCAAAATCTTCAGACGGCTCTATTCGCACCGCCCTGAAGAGCATTTCGGCAACAATTCCGATCTGGGCCCGGCCATTTTTAAACAAGTTTTCGGGGCTCATGGCGAGGTTATCTGGGCCGAAAAAATTTGCCCGACCGAGGCGGATATTACGCCCGATCCCTTGGCTGCGCGGTTTGTCATGGGCGTGCCGGTGTAGAGGGCGTGCCGGACCCGGTGCAAAACGCCACCATTTGGCATGCGGGCTGTGTGGCTTTTTCCGGTCGCTCATTGGTAATTACGGGCGCATCGGGCACAGGAAAATCCGCGCTAACCTTGACCCTGATGGCCTATGGTGCCGGGCTGGTTGCGGATGATCGCGTCCGCCTAGAGCGGGTCGGCTCAACAATAACCGCCCGCGCCCCGGATATGATTTCCGGCTTGATAGAGGCGCGGTTCGTGGGCCTTTTGAACGCCGAGCCTATTCTATCCGCCACGGTGGCTGCGATTGTCGATCTGAATCAAATCGAACCAGATCGTTTACCTCCATCCCGTCACACGACCGTGTTGGGACAATCAGTCCCCTTGTTTCATCGGGCACCGGACCCGATCTTTGCACCAGCATTGATGCAATTTTTAAAAGCAGGTCGCAAAAACGTATGATGTTCGACCAAAACCCGGCAAAGTCCTTGGTTGTCTTGGTGACGGGTCCGGCAGACGCGGAGGACACCACCGCTATCCGGGCCTGAAGGCCATTAGATTTGAAGTCACTGACAACTACCCAAGATTTTTTGGGTACCATGACCCCAACCGTCGGCTGCCCCCGGGCGTTGATACGCGCAACCGCGATTTCACGCCGCGCATTGCTCAAGATGCTGTCGGCGCTGTCGAGCCACACCCCAGCACCGCCAACCTTGCTCGTATCTCGATTGCCAGGCGGATCTGCTGTTGCACCGGTTTCCGGAAACTCACCGCCGTCCCCCGCTGGCACCGTCGGAAACATCCGGCACAGAGGGGCGAGCGTGACGGTCACCTATTGGCACCGGTACGCAATTCCGCGGATGTTCCCATAAATACATCGAAGCTGAATGTGCATCAGATGCGCGACCTTGTCGGACGCTGGTGCGCAGCAAACCAGGCCCATGTGCTGACCGGCTCAGTGCAATCTTTTTCCTAATGGGTTGAACATGGTTTTAGCCTGCCGCTTTCTGCTTAATCCCCATCGGCACACTGCTCTGCGACCGTTGGACGGGCACGACGGTGCGGTGGTAAACTATATCCGCACCGTCCCACATTTCGAGCCACTGTTTGAACGGGTGCGCACACTGCTCGCCGAGCTGCTGCCCGCCTGACGATCAGCTTTGGGTATACTGGGGGGCAACACCGGTCTGTTATGATGGCTCAGGCGATGACGATGGCCCTTGCGGAAGGGGGATCAAATATGTCAATTGGGCATCGCGAACTGGAGCACCGGACAGGCGGATAGGGGCGGGTTTGATCGGGATCGTCATTGTTGCACACGGCGGGCTGGCCAAGGAATACTTGGCCGCCATGGAACATGTGATTGGCCCCCAGCCCGGAATTGCCGTGATCGCCATTGAACCGGACCATGACCGATCCGCGAAAGAAGACGAAATCTGTCGGGCGACGGATGCTGTGGATAACGGAAACGGCGTGGTCGTGGCTTGTCGACCAGACAACCGGCGAATTCTCTATGGCGTAAACCTGCCAATGCTGATTAAACTGGCAACGTCGCGCCGATTGGATGTGGCCTCAGCGGTGCGCAACGCGATGGAGGCGGGAAAGAAATATATTGACATGCAAAATGTCGGCAAAGACAGCAAAATTTTTGAGTCCAGCGAATATGGGTCGGCAAAATCTGAAAATTGTAAATGAAAAGGGGCTGCACGCCAGGGCATCGGCCAAATTGGTGGAGCTGGTCGAGGGATATCAGGCCTCGGCAGAGGTTTCGCGGGATGGCATGTCTGCCTCAGGTGACAGCATTATGGGTCTTTTAATGTTGGCAGCGTCCAAGGGAACAACTATCGACGTTGAAACGTCAGGGCCGGATGCCGAAGCTTTGGCAGATGCGATCAAGGCGTTGGTCGCAGCCAAGTTTGGCGAAGGGTTCTGACCCTGACCCGAGTCAAGGACGGATGGTGACGGCACCGTGGTAAACATTTTGCATCAGACACGCCCTTTGCGGACGCAAGCCAATGGCAAGCCTGAAGAGGTCAATTTCCGCAAATATGACCGTCGTAGCTTGTCCTATGCATCAACATTCGAGGACCCGGCAAAAGCAACGGTCATCCGAATTCTGGAATGGATGACGGGCAAGATCACAATCCTGCGGCTGGTCCGAGAATTCGAGCGCCGCGGTGCCCCGAGAGGTCAGGCTTTTTGGCGTGCCTGCCTAGATGTGATGGGCATTGAACTGACCACACCCCAGCATCAGCTGGATCACATTCCCCCAAAGGGACCGGTGATCGTGGTGGCCAACCATCCGCATGGGATGGTCGATGGGATGATCCTTGCCGATCTCATTGGGCGGGTGCGACCCGACTATCGGATTCTGACGCGGTCGCTGTTGACGTCAATCGACGAACAAGCCGATAAGTTTATGATCCCGGTACCGTTTCCACATGACCCGGAGGCACAGCGCAAATTCGTGGAAATGCGCACCAGGGCGATGGCGCATTTGGCCTCGGGCGGTGTTGTGGCACTGTTTCCTTCGGGCGTTGTGGCGCATTCTGAGACCTGGTTTGGCCCTGCGGTCGAGGCAGAATGGAACGTGTTCACCGCCAAAATGATCCGTCGGTCGGGTGCCAGGGTGGTTCCGCTGCGGTTCCAGGGTGCCAATTCACGCGCATATCAGATCGCCAACAGGATCTCCCCCCTGATCCGGCAGGGTCTGTTGCTGCATGAGATCGTCAAAAGCCTGAACAAACCGCAAGGCCCCATTGTGGGCGAGCCGCTGACCGGGGAACAGCTAGAAGCGCTGGAAACCGATCCGCGCGGTTTCATGACCTGGCTGCGCCAGCACACGCTTGGCCTGACAGACTAAATCTGCCCGGCTACCGGGTCGGGACCGGGACATCCCCGCGATAATCGTAAAACCCACGCTGGGTTTTCCGCCCCAGCCAGTCAGCTTCGACATATTTAGTCAACAGCGGGCAAGGGCGGTACTTCGTGTCCGCGAAACCATCATGCAACACGTTCATGATCGCAAGACAGGTATCCAGGCCAATGAAATCCGCCAGTTCCAGCGGCCCCATAGGATGATTCGCGCCCAGTTTCATTGATTCGTCGATGGACCGGACTGATCCGACGCCTTCGTACAGGGTATAAACCGCCTCGTTGATCATCGGCATCAGAATGCGGTTGACAATGAAGGCAGGAAAATCCTCGGCACTAGCGGCGGTTTTGCCCAGCCGATCAACAACCGCCTTGCAGGCATCGAACGTCGCCTCATCCGTTGCGATGCCCCGGATCAGTTCAACCAGTTGCATGACCGGCACCGGGTTCATGAAATGGAACCCCATAAATTTTTCAGGGCGGTCCGTTCGGCTGGCAAGCCGCGTGATTGAAATGGATGAGGTATTCGAGGTCAGGATCGTGTCCGGGCACAAGTGCGGTACCAGATCGTCAAAAATCGCCCGTTTGACGCTTTCCCGCTCGGTGGCCGCCTCGATCACCAGATCCGTGTTGCCCAGATCGGCCAATTTCATTGTGGTCTGGATGCGGCCCAAGGCGGTGCTGGCCTGTACCTCACTGACCTTGCCACGCCCGATCTGACGACCAAGATTATGGTCGATTATCTGGATGGCGGTGTCCAGTGTTGCTTGGTTAATATCTGTCATCAGCACATCATATCCCGCCAAAGCCATGACATGCGCGATGCCATTTCCCATCTGCCCGGCACCGATGATGCCGATTTTCTGAATTTCCATGCCTGTCACATCTCCGATTTGCCGAGCGTACCATACCGATGGGTGTCGGGGGGCGGCAAGGCCAAGATTGTCCATGAATCCAGCCCAAAATCAAAGGTCGGGGGTTGGCAAGCCGTGTTTGCGGCCCTGTTCCCGGGTGCAGAACACGGGGAAATCACGCGCTGCTTTTAACAGAACGAATGCGTTATCCGACTGCCATCGCGATGCCAGCAGGCTGTGGGTGCAGGGGCCATGACGGGACCTGGACGACCCTTATATGACGTGCCATGCTCAAGTGAATGTGTCAATGCGCCCTGTCTCGGCCCGATGGAAACCTGGCTGGGGCGACGGGTACGTGAATTTTGGCTGCTTGAACACCCGGCTGGATGGCCCTAGTGGCCGTCGCTGGCGGCGCGGGTGCTGACCTCATTCCTGTTGCGGGCAGTCGGGCACACACGAACAACCACCCCTTTTTACAGGGGACACGCTCAGCACAACGACCGCTGTTGCGACGCTCTACACCCAAGGTCGACCTTACACCGCACCTGTTGACACGTTTACACGAGGTAAATCCGGTTCGGCTTGATCGGGTCAAGGCCGCACGGCATGAGCAGTGACCGGCGCACATGAATGCGTTGTTGCCCGTTTCGGGGTGCGAAACGGTACTGTTTTCCAGACCAACGGGAACAACCCGGAAGGCCTCTGCACGGCCTGACATCGTCGACCTTTATGTGCGTAGTATCGTCTGTGTCCCGGTTCTGGCGGACAAGGCCCCAATCCGGAAGATGTGCTGGTTTTGACCCGTTCCAGGCCCCGACTGCGGCGCTAATGCCCAGGCCCTACAGCCTGTAAAAAGATCATGTGCCGTTGGGCGGAAACCCTGCCGCCGCTATTGCCGAGTAAGGACAGCCCACAGCGACAAACCGCAGGCCCACGAACCTGATCATATCCTTTGAAGGGGAATCAGGCAAGCTTTTCGATCAGCTCCGGCACGGCCTGGAACAGATCCGCAACCAGGCCGAAATCTGCGACCTGGAAAATCGGCGCTTCCTCGTCTTTGTTGATCGCAACGATGACCTTGCTGTCTTTCATCCCGGCAAGATGCTGGATCGCACCGGAAATCCCGACGGCGACATAAAGATCGGGCGCGACCACCTTACCGGTTTGACCAACTTGCCAGTCATTAGGGGCATAGCCCGAATCCACCGCCGCGCGGGATGCGCCGACGGCGGCACCCAGCTTGTCGGCCAGTTTTTCGATCAGGGCAAAATCTTCCTCGGACCCGACACCACGGCCACCAGATACGACAACACCAGCCGAGGTTAGCTCGGGCCGGTCGCTTTCCGCGACCTTGTCTTCAACCCATTCGCTGAGGCCCGGATGTTCCGTGACCGGAATCCTTTCGAGCCTGGCAGTGCCACCGGTGCCCGCGGCGTCAAATGTCGATGTACGAAAGGTCACAACCTTTTTCGCATCTGACGATTTCACGGTCTGGATCGCGTTCCCAGCATAGATCGGGCGTTCAAACGTGTCCGCATCAACAACCCCCGATGCGTCGGAAATCACCATCACGTCCAGCAAAGCCGCCACGCGGGGCATCACGTTTTTTGCGTCGGTCGTTGCGGGTGCCACGATGTGATCGTAATCACCGGCCAGCGATTCAATCAGAGCTGCAGTGGATTCCGCCAAACGGTGACCCAGGGACGGATCCTCGGCCACCAGAACCTTGCTGACCCCATCGATGGTGGCCGCGACCCCACCTGCAGCCGCCGCTGAAGCGCCCGCCGCCAAAACGGTCACATCGCCCAGCATTTTGGCCGCAGTCACCGCCTTGGCTGTTGCGTCCATTACCAATTCGCCGTTGGTCACCTCGGCAAGAAGTAATACAGCCATCACATTGCTCCTGCTTCTTTGAGTCTCTTTACCAGCTCGTCGACCGATGCCACCTTTATCCCTGCCGCACGGGCGGCGGGTTCGTCGGTTTTTACAATTTCCAGGCGCGGGGTGACATCAACACCGTACTCCTCTGCCGTTTTTTCTGCCAGCGGCTTTTTCCTGGCTTTCATGATGTTCGGCAGCGACGCATAACGCGGTTCATTCAGGCGCAGGTCAACCGTCACGATGGTCGGCATTTTGACCTTGATGGTCTGCAAACCGCCGTCAACCTCGCGGGTGACAACCGCGCTGTCGCCGTCAACATCCAGTTCAGATGCGAATGTGCCCTGGGCCCAACCCAGCAGTGCCGACAGCATCTGGCCGGTTGCGTTCATATCATTGTCGATGGCCTGTTTGCCGCACAGAACCAGGCTTGGGTCTTCCTCCCTGACAATCTCGGCCAAGATTTTAGCGACTGACAAAGGTTCGATATCCGTGTGCACGTCGTCGGCGGCAACCACCAGGATGGCGCGGTCTGCACCCATCGCCAGCGCAGTACGCAGCGTTTCCTGTGATTTTTTGACACCGATTGAAACCGCAATGATTTCATCGGCTTTGCCCGCTTCTTTAAGGCGAATCGCCTCTTCCACGGCAATCTCGTCAAACGGATTCATCGACATTTTCACATTCGCCAGATCAACTCCGCTACCATCCGCTTTGACACGAACTTTTACGTTATAGTCGATCACGCGCTTGACAGGTACGAGTACCTTCATTTGCGCCGGTCTCCTTGGGGCTCAGGCACCAGTATTGGCGCACTTGGGTTATCCCGCAATGTAGTACCGACAGAAGGGCGCGCGGAACAGGTCAAAATCGACTCGAAACGCCACAAGGGTGCCGCTTCCTGAACAAAATGCGGGAATTGGCTGCACCAGGTTTCCAATAATCACGGAACCGAGTGACCCCAGTCGCATCCGCGAGGGTACCATCTCGGGCGCGTCCGCCCATTTTGATCCGGTGCCGTGAACGCGGTGGTGCATGGACCTATCGGTTTGCGCCGGGGACCCACAAGGTATCTTTTTGACCGTTTTCATTAGCGACCCGCGCAGCGACAAAAAACCAGTCGCTCAAGCGGTTCAGGTATCTGACCGCCACCGGATTGACCGACTCCATCATAGCCAATTCGACCGACACCCGTTCCGCGCGCCGGGCCACCGTGCGGCAAACATGCAGATGCGTGGCCAGAACCGCTCCGCCGGGCAAGATAAAGCTGCACAGCGGTTCCAGCGTAACATTCATATCGTCGATTTCAGTCTCCAGCCGCGTGACCTGGGCGTCGACCATGCGCAGCGGCGGATATTCTGCCTCGGCATCCATTTCCATGTCAGGTCGGCACAGATCCGCGCCTAGGTCAAACAGATCATTCTGAATGCGCATCAACCCGGCATCAAGCACCGCATCCGCATGCGGTCGTGCGACACCGACAAAGGAATTCAGCTCATCCACCGTGCCATAGGCGGTGACCCGCATCGCATGCTTGGCGACCCTCGTGCCATTTCCCAGCGCGGTTTCGCCCGCATCGCCGGTTTTGGTGTAAACCCTGTTGAGAACAACCATCTGTTACTACCCCCCTGATTGCCGCGCATACATAAAAATGGCGATCATCACAACCGCAATGAATTGGGCCAACAGGCGCAAGCGCATCAGTTTGTTGGCGTATTTCTGGTTAAAGGCACCGCCCTTGGCAAATCCGCCGATTCCGATCATCAGAATGATAACAACGGTGATACAGGCTAGGATAATCAGATAGAAAAGCGAGGCGGTCATATCGGACTCTGTTGGGGTGGCGACGGTTATGTGCTACAAGCATTAGCGGGTTCCCGTACAAAAGCGAATGATTTCTTGCCCTCTCAGATGCGCTTGACGACCTGGTCGATCACCCGGTCCGGTAGAAATCGGCGCAGAACAGCCGCGATATAGGTGGCCCGGGTGACAAAATAACGCGGATAAGGTCGCGTGGAATCAAGTGCGCGCACCACCTTGTCCGACACCGCGCGCGCGGGCAGTTCAAACGGATAAGGATTGCCTTGCAGTGCATAGAGCCGCGGGCGCATTTGCATTTCATACATGGATTTATGCGGCGAGCTTTCCCATTTCGTCCATTTTTCGAAATAGGGAATGCCTTTCACACGGAAATCGGTGGTGATCGGACCTGGCTGAATAATCACAACATGGATGCCGCTGCCATCGAGTTCGATGCGCATCGCGTCGGTCAATGCCTCCAGTGCGTGTTTTGTCGCAGCATAGGGCCCACGCCAACGCATGCTGACCCGACCCAACACGGATGAGCATTGAATGATGTGCCCATGCCCCCGGGCCCGCATGACCGGAATCACCCGCCGGGTCAGATCGTGCCAGCCGATAAAGTTGGCCTCGAACAGCTCGCGCAATCCGTCGGTTTCGATGTCCTCGACCGCCCCATTCAACGCGTGGGCACCATTGTTGAACAAGGCGTCCAATCGACCGTCGGTTTCAAGAAGAACGCTGTCCAGCCCGATTCGGATGCTGTCCGGGTTGGTATAATCTATCCGGGGACTGTCGAACCCTTGGGCGCGCAAAGCCTCGCAATCCCTCGTTTGACGGCAAGCCGCGAACACACGCCAGCCACGGTCCCGTAGCACACGCGCGGTATCAAGCCCGATGCCCGAGGAACACCCGGTGATCAAAATGCTTTTGCCCGTCACACTGCCCCCCGTATCGCCTCTGTCCGGGTTCTATTTGGCTTGCAGTGGCACAAGGGTCAATCAGCTTTTCATAACTGTCCGGTGGCTGACCAAGGATGTGGTCATCCAGCCGCCCTGTCCGCCCCTCCGCCAGTTTTGGTTTGACCCATCCTTCGCCCCCGGATCGGCAACGGCACGCGCCAATGCACCCCGATTCAGCCTGGTCGTCATATTGAATGACGGCCGCACCGCGACCCCGCAGGATCATGACGAAAATCGGGCCAGGACCATCATCGGCAATATATTGGTGTGATCTGGTCAGCCCGGAATAAACTCGTAAGGATTTTCGGAGCCTCGAAATTTATCTTCCGAGCACGCTCCCGGAACAGGCGAGGATACTGTTCGTTCTGTCTGCCGTTTGCCCCGACGGACCAAGTTGGCGATGCTGCGGGTGGAGGGCTGAGAACTGGAAACGGGGGCTGATGCAGGGGCTGTTTCCGCGATGGGTACCCGGACGAAGCACCAACCTGAAACAGTGCTTGTCGCACACCTACGGCCTGAGCCAAACGCCCGCCAATATCCCGAATAAGGCCGCGCTTGTCGGCAATCCCGGGGTGCAGCTTATGGAACTGTGCATTGACCGCTTTCCTCCCGACCCGGAACGGCTCTCTTGGGGGGCTGTCAAAACCCGTGGTTTCAGGCTGCCAACCCATTCACTCCGGACACGCCTAGTCACTACTACCCGGTTCAGGAAGATGTGCTAGAAACGCTCGGACAACCCGCGCTGAATTCCCTGCGGCCAAGCCGAAAAAGACGTCTAACTCGTTCTCCGCATCACTCCCGCCCGCAAGATCTGACAGGCTACGGAACGCGATGAAGGGCAGGTCATTGGCATACGCGACATGCGCGACGGCCGCCGATTCCATATCAAGCACACGTGCCCTGAAGGTCTTGAAAACATGTGCCCGAAAATCCGCGTTGTCAATGAAGGCCGTTCCCGAAACGCCATTGCCCCCGACCGAGATGTCGGGGGTCTCTTCCAGACACGCAGCCCCGTCCTGGCAGGCATCCAGCGTCACGGTCGCCGCTGCGGCGCGAGCAACCTCCAGGAAATGTGCATCAGCGGGAAACCAAAAGCGTTCCTCAACGCCTGTCCCGCCCTTGCGCACCACCTGGACCGGGATCGTGTGCATCATCCCGTAGTTCTCGAAATCACTGTTCAGAAAGGGCGGCAGCACATACCCCGCCTCCGTCTTCCGCGCGAAAACTGACTCGATATACTGGCCCCATCGCTCTGCCACCACCACATCACCAATCGACAGTGCGGGATCAACCCCACCTGCAATACCGGAAAAGACGATACCTTCGATCTCAAACTGGTCTAGCGCAAGCTGGGTAGTCATGGCGGCGTTGACCATTGATATACCGGAGAGAAAGAGAACCACATCCTGCCCTTCCAGCCGACCGGTGACAAACGTCACACCGTTGATGTTCTGCCGGTCCGGATCCTCAACCGCATCTAGCAGGACCGCCAACTCAGGCTCATAAGCCGATACAATCGCAATCCGGGATCCCGTATCAGAGGTCTCGGCCGGGGCAGCTGGGGCGACAAAAGCAAGACCGGCACAAAGGGTGGTAGCAATCAGGAAACGTGTCATCATCTTTAATCTCCATCCCGGGCAACTGACCGGAGCCTGGGCAGGTTTATCTAATCACCATTGGCGCAAAGTCCCCAATTTCCAGTCGGCACCGCTTTAGCGACAAAAGGCATGTTATGCTATCCTCATGCAGTATGCAAGCCCTTAACACCTAGGCTCTGGCTGCGCGACATTTGCCGTCAGGTTTGCGACAAGAGCGGCGTTGAAATCTCGCACGGGATGCCATCATGCGACCCCGCAACAGAACACCTGCATCTGATCGACTTAATTCTATTGTATCAAACATGTCGGCATGGCCCGATCATCCTTCGACGAGACAAGGGGCTCCCATTCCTTGGCGTGTCTTACCGATGGCAGTCTTAATAATTTCTTTAATTCAGGCAGTTAACGAAAAGCGCCAGATTCGGCCTTGTGGAGCTTGGACAGGTACCCTATAGTACATCCCCCATGTATTATTTGGTCGACGACCCCAACGTGACCACGGACAACGGTCAAAACCTGGCTGAGCCCCTGCATCGCGCACTTGGGGAACGGTACCTGACCTATGCGCTGTCGACCATTATGCACCGGGCCTTGCCCGATGCGCGGGACGGATTGAAGCCCGTGCATCGGCGAATCCTGTTTGCGATGCGCGAGTTGCGTCTGGGCGCGTCCGGCGGGTTCCGGAAATCCGCAAAAATCAGCGGGGATGTGATGGGAAACTATCACCCGCACGGAGACGCGGCAATTTACGACGCGATGGTCCGGCTGGCCCAGGATTTCAACCTGCGCTATCCGCTGGTCGACGGTCAGGGGAATTTTGGCAATGTTGATGGGGATAACCCGGCAGCATCGCGGTATACCGAGGCGCGTTTGACCATCGTGGCCGAGGCTTTGCTGGACGGATTGAACGAGAATGCGGTCGATTTTCGTGAAAATTACGACGGCACGCTCAGCGAGCCCATGGTCCTGCCGGCAGGGTTTCCCAACCTTTTGGCCAATGGGTCCAGCGGTATTGCGGTGGGGATGGCCACCAATATCCCGCCACACAACATCGGCGAGCTGTGTGATGCCTGTCTGCATCTGATCAAAATGCCAGATGCGCAGGACGACACCCTTTTACATTATGTAAAAGGGCCCGATTTCCCCACCGGTGGCAATATTGTCGAACCGGCCGACAATATTGCCCAAGCCTATCGCACCGGACGCGGCAGCTTTCGCTTGCGCTGTACGTATTTGATCGAGAATCTGGGCTGGGGACAGTGGCGGATCATTGTCACCGAAATCCCCTATCAGGTACAGAAATCCAGGCTGATCGAAAAGATTGCGGAACTGATCCAGACAAAAAAAGTACCGCTCCTGGCCGATATACGGGATGAGAGCGCGGAGGATATCCGTATAGTGTTGGAGCCGCGATCCAAAAACGTCGATCCCAGCGTCCTGATGGAGCTGCTTTACCGCAACTCTGACCTGGAGGTGCGGTTTTCGCTGAACATGAACGTTCTGATCGATGGGCTGACGCCCAAGGTTTGCTCGATAAAGGACGTTCTGCGTGCCTTTCTGGATCACCGGCAAGAGGTGTTGCTGCGCCGATCACGCCATCGGCTGGGCAAGATTGACCACCGGCTCGAGGTACTCGAGGGGTTTATCATCGCCTTTCTGAACCTGGACCGAGTGATTGACATTATCCGTTATGATGATGATCCCAAGACAGCGCTGATGCGCGAAGACTGGTCACGCGATCATATACGGGCCATGGATGAGGCGAGTTACCAAACCCCGGCTGATGGCGATGGTGCGCTCAACGAAACCCAGGCCGAGGCGATCCTGAACATGCGGCTGCGTGGCCTCCGCCGCCTGGAGGAACTGGAACTATCGCGTGAACAGGCCGCCCTGATGCAAGAGCGCACGGTGCTCCAGGACCTGCTGGACAACCCCGACCGCCAATGGGACAGGGTTGCCGGGCAGCTGAGGAAAATAAAAGAAACCTTTGGCAGGGACTTCCCCGGCGGGGCACGCCGAACCCGGCTGGAAGAGGCCAGAGAGGTTGAGGATGTCCCGCTCAAGGCGATGATCGACTGCGAACCGATCACCGTGGTCTGTTCGCGGATGGGCTGGATCCGTGCGATGATCGGCCATATCAATCTGAACCGCGCACTGAGGTTCAGGGATGGCGACGGGCCAGGGTTCATTTTCCACGCGAAAACCACCGACCGGTTGCTGGTCTTTGGATCAAACGGGCGCTTTTACACGATATCCGCTGCCAATTTGTCGGGCGGGCGCGGCTTGGGTGAACCGTTACGCCTGATGGTTGATCTGCCAAATGATGCCGAAATTGTCGCGCTGCTTACCCACCAACCTGATCAAAGGCTGCTGGTCGCCTCGACCGAGGGCAACGGATTCATCGTGCCGGAAAATGAGGTTGTTGCACAAACGCGCGGCGGAAAACAGGTGTTGAACGTCAGGGACCCGAGCCGCGCGCTAATCTGTATTCCCGTGGTCGGCGATCACATCGCCGTCGTGTCCCGGAACGGCAAGTTCCTGGTGTTTCCGACATCAGAGCTGCCCGAAAGGACCCGAGGCAAGGGGGTACGGCTACAAAAATACAATATGGCGCGCGGGAAACAGGGTGCCTTGGCGCTGGATGGCGGTTTGTCGGATGCCACGACCTTCGACTGGGCGGATGGGCTGAGATGGCCGATGGGCGGCGGCAAAACCCGGCATGAACCGGATCTGACCGAATGGCTGGGCAAACGCGCGAGCATCGGCAAGCGGCCACCGCACGGGTTCCCGCGTGACAACAAGTTCAGCCAGCCGCGTCCATAGCGGTCCCACTGTCATCCGACCCCAGCCTTCGGGGCGTGCCGGTCTCAGGATCATCGCAGGTGCCAAGATCGTGACCGGGCCTGAGCCGTGAACCGGGACCAAGCCACAGCGGAATGCCCGGAATAATCACCGCCTCTTACACGTTTTTCAAATCCCCTTGAGTATCAGAATACTTGCAAAATACGTCTTTGGGCCTGCGCACATGGGCTTGACACCATCGCCGGAAACGTTGCGTAGTACGAAGCACCATCTCGAACGAAAGGTTGAAATCAGGATGGCTACCATGAAAAAAACTTGCTCTAGGGTCTTTTTTGCTAGCATCAGCTTTTGCTGCCCAGGCACCGGCATTTGTGCACGAGGACGCCATTCGTTGTGTTTCTCACCAAGACACATATGTTGACGCCGTCAATCAGATTGTAACGGTATTTTACAATAGCTGTTCTGCCCCCGTCACGATTCATCTGAGGAATTATATGCGTAGTGGAAATGATGCCATTATTTACTGTAAGGCAGGTTCTCGGTGCGCGGATCATACGCACCGCAGCCTCACTAATGGCACACCATCCAGCTACTGTGTTGAACATAGTCAGTACGAATACAAAAAACGGGATGGTGAATGCTAAAGACCTCTGCGTGAGCGCGTGAGGTTCAGCGACAGCTTTGATTTGGCCATCCTGTCCGGTCCGCTGGCCTTGTATCGGGCAAGGCGGTTCTGGTGATTTGGCTATGCGATTGTCGGTGTTTGCGGATTGAGGGTGATCCTGTTTGCGGCTCCCCGCAGGTTCTGCCCGATTGCCGCCAGCACCAGCTGGGCGTTTTGTTTTGGTAAGCCCAAAATATTCGGGCATGATGCTAGCCAAACAGATGCTTCATCGTGGCATAGGCATTGCTCAATCCCTCAAGCAGCGTTTGCAGATCAGCATGCCCCGCGTTGTGTCGATTACGGGCGGTCTTTTGCACATTGATCCCGTCACACGGATGGCGACCACGCAGGGCATCCCGTTGGCCTTGCTGGCATCGGACTTGTCGATGAAGCCTTCCCTCGTCCAGGCGAGCAAAGCCCTTCATAGCCCGGCGTAGGTTGCGAGCCTTGCTGACCCTTCGCGCTTGCGTGTCGGTACTGAAATGCACGTCCGGATCGTCGGGCGGATCGTCGGGGGTTCCCCTTCGGCCCGGATCTTGCGGCGCGTCAGTATGGCTACTGGGGCGGGCGGCACTTTCCCATCAGAGGGGGGCGTCGATAATCACCGCTGAGGGCGCGCACCAGCTTCGAGGGGCCACAGCCCGATCATCAGACACTTGAAGCGGACCAGCGGATCATAACCCTGAGGCCCGATCCCGGAGCACCCCAACCCGCGCTTGCGTGTCGGCGAAAACGACGGCCGGTTTTACCGTTTTGATATGTCGCGGGGGGCCAACTGCTCATACAATCCGTACCCGTCACGCTGGATTCAAACAAAACCGATGTGGGTTTGGTTTGGTTAGGGGGGAAGCGTTTGTGTTCGTGCGGGTGGTGCGGTGTTTCGGGGGTGGTCATTTGGTGCGGGACCGCAACCGTTCCTCAATCCGTTGGGGCAGGTCCGTGAATTTCGGTACCAGCTTGCCCTTGAACGGGTCATAATCCCGGTACAGGCTGGCCATCGCCTTGTCGCATCGGAACAGGTCGCAATCGGGCACATAGACCATTTGCATAATATCCATGGCATCTGAATTTTTGAAAGAGTAACCCTTCTGTACCGCTTTTCGTATGTAGTGCGCTATATGGTCTGCCCGACCTTTACCGAACTGCTCTTCCGCCTTCTGGACAAGGTCAGACAGGTCCAAATCAGGGGTTTTAACTGGAAATTGTGGGGTGCGTTGTCTGGCCTCGCGTTTGTCAACGCCTGCGTCGATCAGGATTTGGCGCAGATCAAGGCTTGTTTCATTCCATTCTGCCAAGACACGAAAGGCTTCTTGCAGTTGCCTGAACAAATTTTCGGTCTGTGCAATACCCGGACCAAAGAACTTGTCTATCAGGTTGGGCATGTCTGCGTAATCATACACAATCTGGCTGAACTCTGCCGGGTCCGAAAGCCACCGGTTCATGCGCTCTTCAAACTCTGCATCTGAACAACGGCCTTTTACAAAGCGCATCAGAATTTCACTTTCGATAAGTTCGTCAGATACGGGAATGTCTTTCAGAATTTCCCGTATTTTGCTTTTTGTGAGGCGCGCATTGCGCAGCAGTTCGTTCTTTCCGGATTTCGTCCCCAGCTTTCGGCGTTCCGCACGGTTCAGGATGTGCCGCACTTCCGGTTGCTTATCGAGTTCTTCAAGAGAGCGCTTTAGCTGAAGTCGGGCCTGCTTGGCTGTAATAACTTTACTATCGTCGGGAATCCAAATACCGTGATTCGGAAAGCGTGCCCCGTTCTTCAGGTCTGAAATAAAAGGGAAGGCATTTGATCCGCAGATACCTTTCACCAGCTGTCCGCGGCGGACGCGCTCTTTACGGTATTTCTCGATAGGGCGGGTAATGAACTCGAGCATGATAACCCACGAATAACCAATTACAATGGCACCCCGATCCCGAAATTGGAGGAGCTGTTTAAGAACATCGTGGGCGGGGCCATCATCCGCCCCGTTAAAGAGGGTACCGTAGTCTGACGTATCCAGGTACAGGCGCAACGGTTGCGCGGTCATGGCATCCTGTCCTTGATATGTTTGTGCCGGACCATCCCGGAGCGTTGAGGTTTACGTCATTTTGGTGTCGCGTGGCAATCTGGAGGCGGCGGGGTTGACCGGTCTAGGTTGTGAGATGTGTATGCTTTGACAGGATTATTGAACGGGGTGCATTGGCATTGCAGGGGATGCGGGGCGATGTGCGGTTTTACCCTGGCTTCCGGGCGCGGGGGCGGCTTTATCATTGGATTTGTCCATTGATCAGCACTCGCAGTTTCGGGGCCAGTTTATCCAGCCCGAACCAATTGGGATCGTCTATCATCAAAACTCTTGGTGTTCTTGGAATGACGCCATTTTCATCTGCAATCGTGGCGGGCAGGCAAGCGCGCCAATCATCATAGCTGCACCTTGGCATCGGTGGCAACACCATAGTGCTGTTTCAACCAATTGAGTGCTTGCTCATCGGGGATGAACGGCAAACCGCGATCCAGCGCCTTTCCCCGAAATATCGCATTCGAGACGTTGCAGAGCAGCACGTCAAAATCGCCGATCAACTAGCGGTCGTTGGTTTCCTTGCTCATGTGACTGCGCGATTTGTGACACTTGACCGCAAAATGCGGTGCAGGTGTGTTGCGCGTGCCCTGCCTGAAACTGCCCCGAACCGCATTCTTGGTCTCGGCTTTCAGGCGTTTCCCCCGTCATTCGATGGGTGATGCTTACGTCTTCGTTTATCGCGCCCGGCTGCGGATTCAGGTTCAACTTGTCAACCGACCAGTCACTGGGATCCAATGACTGACGCAGCACTGCAGCACCGATGTATTCGGTGGCCTTGTCCCGGATCATTGGCAACACTTTCTGGTCTTCCAGGATGTCCAGCAGGTTTTCTGGTGGAATGTTGTAGGTTTCACAGTATTCCCGAATGCTGTGATAAACCTTAAGAGCGTCAGCCTGTTCAGACATGATAATTGCGGATGAACAGCTCTCGCCCCTTTTCGCGGCTGCGTTTGAACCCGTCCTTGCGTTTCAGACCGTTGCGTTGATCGTCTGTCCGATTGATCGTGTAGTTCCATGCCCTGTTCTGAACCTCTGAAACCCATTCGTATTTTTTCCTGACTTCCGGATGATCGTCATAGGTCAACAGGAACAGGATACGATCTGAATTGCGCTTGAGGCATTTGGCCAGGCGGTCATGGTCATCTTTGACAAAGGCGTGGTTGTAGAATTTTTGCTGGTCCGCGTCATAATACGGCGGATCAATAAAGGCGAAACACCCGTCTGGCAAAGCGTCGATCACATCCTCAAAGTCAAAGGCGGTCAATTCCACCCCTTGCAATCGGTCCGACACCGTCCGCAAATGCGGCGGCCAGTTTTCCGGGCGCATTGGAATATTTGTGCCCATAGCCCCAATAACAGTTTTCGGGCCGCATGATACCCGAATATGATGTTCGGTTGAGATAGAACCAGCGCAACGCTCGCGTTAAACCGCAGGTCGGTTGATAGTGGTTCTTGTAGAAATTGTGCTGTTGCTTGGTCGCCGGAATCCCATCGAGCAAGCCAATCAGCCCCTCAACCCGATCCCGAATCTGCCGCAATGTGTTAATCACCTCTTCATCGCGGTCATTGAGCATTGAGATTTTCGCGTTATCCTTTGCAAAGAATACGCTTGCACCACCGCAGAAGGGTTCAGCATATACCGAATGCGGCGGTATTTCGGCAAGGATCATGCGGCGGGCATAGAACTTGCCACCCGGATACCGGAATGGGGAATTTGAGCGATTTGACCTTGGCAATTTTTGTTGCGCACCTTCCACAACTCTGGCGTCAGCACTGATGTCCTTACTGTTAAAGCCAAACAGGTCGCAGGTTGTGCCGCTGGCGCGGTGTTCAGTCGGGGTTTCCGGGATGGCCTGGGTGGAATGGCGTTCGTGCACAAACAGCGGCAGGGCGGGCACGGTCACCGCTTGCCGTTCAGTCTTGCCCTCCCAATTGAGAAAGGGGCGGGTCAAGCGGCGCAGATGCGCGGCGCATTGGCGGGTCGAGGCATAGCTTTCCCGTCCAGAGGCCCCATGCCAGACCTGTGGCGTGGCAAAGACGGTGGATTCCCCCCGTTCCGCCGCCTCGATAATCAGGGATAGCAACCACTCGGCAAGGGCACATTCGGGGGTTTCATCCCATTGCAGCTCCGGTGCGCGGCTCGAATCATAGCGGTAAGTTCGGGAGGGAGCTGTGAATTGGGGATCGATGCCGATGTCGGGCCGCTGCGCGGCGGTGTCGGAGTGGGTGCAGGCGGATACGGGTGTGTCGGCTGTCGCACGGGTGGCCATGGGGCTGTTTGGGTTTGGGAAGATTATGCGTTCATGCGGGCGGGTGGTGCAAGGGGGATTATCCATTTGACCTGCGTTCCGCATAAATTGTCTGCTCCGGTGGCACGGTGTCATATTTTGAGGCGGCTTGTGGTGCGGGCGGCGGTGTGGATTTGACCGATCTGTCCTGCGGAATTTCTGTGCTTTGACGGGGGACATCGGCGTTGCACGGAGAATGTGGGGCGGTGCGGTGTTCGGGCGGCGGCGGGGGATGGCCCGGGTGCTTTGGGATGTGCTGCACCGATGGCGAAATTGATTAAAAGGGGGTTGTACATGGCTTGCATGTGATTTTCATGTACGCTGTATCCCATGAAAATGCCCTGAACCGGCACAGGGGGGATTTAATGCATGGATATGCAGGATGCAAAAACCGTGGGTGCAACAATTGCACGTCTTTAGAGTGCGGTGTCAGCCTGGCAACCCAATGGCTTGATACTCTGGTGGAAATTAAGGCTGTACACCCATCAGAGTAGCGACTATATGTTCCTTCCCGGAAGGTAATATTGGTTTGTTTCT
>JACOMT010000027.1:20767-23467 GCA_014623385.1 Paracoccaceae bacterium | reverse complement strand
GGCCGCGTAATTCGCCAGATAACGGCCCAGAAACCTTTCCCGCAGATTGACGCGCGGGCCGATCATATCTGTACGGAAAACGTCCCGGGACATCCGGTTCAGCCAGGCCCTCGCCCGAGCGGCTGACCAAGCATTGCCGCATCAGTACAGACCTGATCCCCGCCATGCGGTAACAGTGCGTTACGCGCGCGCCTGCGTATCTCGCGTCAGGTCGCTGCACTCTTTCCCGTTGCAAAATACGGGTCACCGCCGAGAGTCAGCCGAATCATCGGTCCTTTTGTTACCGGCACGGGTTGTCTGGTGAGCACTGGAAATCGCGCCCGATGAACTAATATGCACCCATCGCGGGGTGAATCGCCTCTCCTGCGACCTCCAGCGGCGGGGCCACGCTTTAAACATGCACCCATCTCGTGGATCACCCAGGGTCAGCAACGGGCCAATCAACAGGGAAGCCTCGATCACTGGGGGGACCAGGCCACAACATGACATAATAGAATGTGCCACGCTATTGTGTCAGTTCATTCATGCCATCGGACAACCCGGCCAAGATCATGGGGCCCATCCGATCTTCAAAAATTTCGTGAATCATCTGGATCAAATGGGTGTGGGATCAGTGTTTTCCGGTACCAGATTGATCCAGAGGTTGCTGATCCATTGATCCCGTGCGCGGTTCCGCCAGACTTGAATAGCCCCACCGGTATAGGTGATTTCATCAGGTGACACGCTGGCATCACCCATAAAAGTGCATTTGTAGTCGGAACCGCAGGTGTGCAGCACCTCATGCGTGGGCGTCTAGGCATGCCATCGCCGCTGATTGTCGTACCAGGCACCTTCTTCGCACAGGCAATTATGGAAATAATAGTATACCAGATGCTGAAATTCGGTGCCGACGGCGGAGAACGACTTTTCCACGACTTTAATATGTGTTTCCATGCTGCCATCCGCATCGAGCAATAATAGGACCTTGAGCACACTGTGCCGTTCGGGCCAGGTTTTGACGTCCAGATACCCGTTTCCTGCCGTCGACCGGATGGTGCCGTCCAGGGTCAGTTTTTCCACCGCGTCCTCGTGGGCCCATCGGCGTAGGCGTTTCAGGGCAATCTTGATATTGTGGATGCCTAATTCGACCGTATCGTGGAAGTTCCGGAACTCCCGCTTATCCCGGGTTTTAGTGGCACATTATCAAAGAAAGGCAAAAACATGAATTATACTATGAACCTATGGATAAGAATTGTCACGAGCAAACCCGCCAACATAAACGCGACCCCGAACCCGGCCGCGTATTGCGCCATATCCCACCGGTTTCCGCCGCGTTTATTGGCGGTGTACACCCCCAAAGCCGCGCCAAATACTCCACCCAGGATTACGATCATCTAAGCCAGCCACCATTCCGATATGCCGAGCCCAAGCACCGCGATTTCCCATATCTTGGCTTGCACGGCCCAGTCCGTGTCAAACCCGTATCTTGTTCATCAAAGGCTGTCCAGCCTAACAGCGCGCGCCGCGTCGGGTTATCCCGTTTGCAGCAATTCCTCGAATTTCAACATCATCAGCGTGAGCAGCAATGCCGCATTTTTTGAAGCTGCAGCGGCGCGCAGGCTGAGGTTAATCTCGGGCAAAACGTCGCCACCTATGTCCCGGCCTATCGCGAAAGCCGCCATTTGCGTTGTGACATAGGCCTTGTGCAGATGTGCGCGCGGGTATTTTGACAGGTATTGCCGAGTGGTGGCAAAGTGGTCCTAGGCGGTAACCAGATGACGCCTTTCATTATACGCTCAATCGTATAATGGCTGAGTTCGTCAGTAATCCGTCCCCCCTGATCCGTGGCGATTTTCAGCGTGGACCGCACCGCCTGCGAGCGGGTGTAGACAGAGTTATCGATAATCGAGGCGGTTTGCCCCGCGTCAATCTAGGCGCGCGGCGTGGGATGCACCGGATAGGTCGGGCAGCTCCGACCCGCCTGGTTCAATCAGGCCAGAACCTTCCCACTGACACCTCAGCCCACGCCAGCTCCTCGTGCAGGCAATTCCAGACCTCTTGCGGTCTAGTGTTGTTGGGGATGAATATCCGCATCTGTTCGCGGTTGCACAGCAGTGCCCAATTGATTTCAGGCTTGTCCCGGTCGCGGCGAGATTCGGCTAGGCTGGACACGTTTGGCACCACAAAGCGGGCAGCGCGTGGCAAAGCTTTGCAAATGTCTGATTGGGTCACCGCCTTGATCGTGATGCTGGTCTGGGCGTTCGACGGCACGTGCTGAACCGGCAGGCGCGTCTTGGACCACAAGTGGGTCGGCAACGCATCTTGTCCAGAACCCGTCCCATCTGTTTGGTCATCACCCCGGTCAAGCCTACTGTGATGGGGCCCGTCGAGTCGGGTAAAGACCGGCAGGCTGTGCTTGCTTTCCAACGCAAAATGCAGATACAGAAAGCCCGCAGCAATATTGCGGTTTTGACCCGTCGGGTGCCCGCAGGCGCGGTCTGTCAAAGACCTTCATCGGCGGTGGGGCAGTGCCTCGGGCGACAGGGCGCGGTTCACCGTATCTTTACATGGTGCGGTCACACAAGCGGCCAAGCAAAAAAGACCAAAGAGGTTGAGAATACCGCGGATCACGATAGTTAAAAGACCGCTAGATAAGTGGAGGGTCGCGGACAAACCATCAACCCGGTACGCTATTGGAAGGCGTTCAGGGCTGGTTTGATG
>JACOMT010000027.1:19896-20656 GCA_014623385.1 Paracoccaceae bacterium | reverse complement strand
TGGTCCCGCTTCAACTGTCTGTTGCTCGGGCCGTGGCCCCCCGAAGCTGGCGTGCGTGCCCTCAACTGCGGTTGGATTTCATCCTGTTTTGCGGCCGCGACCTCATTTGCGCCTGTGCCTGATGAGACGACCCGTTGCTGAAGCGGCGATCATCGGTGCCACACTGGTGGAAAGTAGCCACCCCCGTCCCAGCAGCCATATCGACGCGCCGCAAGACGACGCGCCGCAAGACCGGGTCAAAGAGAAGGCCCCCGACGATCTGCCCGACGATCCGCCCAATGTCCTGAAAGTACTTTTATCTACCAAATGTTAACAATAGTAAACCTTTTGAGTAAGCCTCTTTCCTCAACAAGTGTTTATATACTTTATATAAAAATGTGACACCATACCGCCAATAAATAAATTTGCACCGTGAATCTAGTCTTGGATTTCGGGTTAAGGTAAATGCGTGGTTTTTAGATAGATGTTCTCATTAGTGTTTTTAATTGTTTTTTTAATACTTCAAAGGATGTCTTGGAAGATTCTGAATTGTTCGAATTCAGGTATCTTTGAAAGTTCTTAAGCAGGGGCGTGGAATGTTCAGGTTTATTTTTCAATATTTCTAATCTCTCTCATTGAGATCATCTCTACTCTCAGCGCGGATTGCCATGACATTCTCTCCCTTCTATGACATACATACAGTGTTCAATATTCCCGGCACGCTGCCATGGCAAAGCCAGAATATGCAAGTAAGTTCCCACATACATCCGGCTTTTTTGCT
>JACOMT010000027.1:1021-19784 GCA_014623385.1 Paracoccaceae bacterium | reverse complement strand
AATGGCCGATTGGGGCGGGAACTATGACGCGGTGCTCTGCCTGATTGTGATGAGGCTGGACAAAATCCCTGAGGGCGAGATAAGAAAGGCAGGGAAGGGGATCGCATGGTCGTAATAGCCGTAATACACGTCATGGGAGAACGGATCAGGCAGCACAAAGACCTCAGCAAACAGGCAAAGGACGCGGCGAGCCGGGTGCTTCGGGAAATGGCATCGGATGTCTGGTCTAAAGCTTTCATCAAGCAGATGGTCACAGGATTTGAGGCGGCGGATGCATGCGAACCGCCCGCCAGTCAATCACAACGATGGATGAACCGGGGGTACAGATTGCAAAGCACACAGGCTACCAGGGATGGACTGACGGCGGCCCTCTCGGAGTTGACGGCTGATATCTATCAACGTTTTTACATCGCGCCTTCGATCCAAGCGGCACTGATTGTTGGATTGATCAGGTTCCTGTGAAACTTATGGCCATTGGGTCCATTGCCCTACCTTGAGTCGGCGATGAACGCTGAGCCCGTACAGTGCCCGTGACAGGGTTATGATCCCGGGGAATCAGAACGTGCACAGGGTTCCAGGAAGGGCCCCGCGTTTTTTGACGCGGGTTAGCGCGGTGATTTGCATGGATCACCACCGGATCATTGTTCGCCAGGCATGATGAAAATAAGGCCTTCCGTTCATCCGTGGCCTATTCTTTGACCCCTGTGGCGGCACTGTGTGATCGGCCGAGGATCCGCGGCTTGATCCGATGCAGGGCAGGGACCACTGTGCATCGCATTGCACATCAAAAGGGGGAAGACAGGCCATGCCAGTCCCGGACAGCATCGATGCGGTTGAAATGCTTTTGGCGGATCAGAACTATGTGACGGATCGCGCGCTGGCCACGGTGGCTTTTTTGGCGCTGAAACTGGGGCGGCCTTTGTTTCTGGAAGGCGAGGCCGGGGTTGGAAAGACCGAGATTGCCAAAGCGATTGCAGCGGCCTTGGGCCGCCGGTTGATTCGTCTACAATGTTACGAAGGCCTTGATGCCGCTTCTGCGGTTTGTGAATGGAATTTCCCGGCGCAAATGGTGGCGATCCGTATGGCCGAGGCTGTGGGCGGTGCAGAGCATGCGACGCTGGCGGATCAGGTGTTTGGGCCGGAATTCCTGATCGAGCGCCCCTTGCTTCAGGCCATGCGCCCGGACAGCGCTGGAGCACCTGTGTTGTTGATCGATGAGTTGGACCGGGCGGACGAGCCGTTTGAGGCTTTTCTACTCGAAGCACTTAGCGATTTTCAGGTGACCATCCCCGAGATTGGCACGATCAGGGCTCCCGAACCGCCCATTGTGATCCTGACCTCTAACCGCACACGCGAGGTGCATGATGCGTTGAAACGGCGGTGTCTATATCATTGGGTTGACTACCCGGATTTCGCGCGTGAGGTCCACATCCTGCACGCCCGCGCCCCCGAAGCTGCCGCAGGGCTGAGCCGTGAGGTGGTCGCCTTTGTCCAGGTGCTGCGCACCGAGGATCTGTTTAAAAAACCCGGCGTGGCCGAAACCATCGATTGGGCGAAATGCCTGTTGGCACTCGACATCATTAACCTGTCGCCCGAGGCCATTGCCGACACGCTGGGCGCGATCCTGAAATACCAGGACGATATCCATAAATTGCAGGGGTCCGAGGTAAAACGCATCCTGGATGAGGTGCACACGCAATTAGATGCTCTATAGCATCATAGTGGTTCGTCTGGCGGGTCTGAAGGCGTTTTGGCGCATCCCGGCTGTACGGATGATACTGTTTTATTCTTTTTTTGATGAGATAAAAGCAGCATCATACTGCTTGACAAAAATCCCCTACGAACGCGCGTACAAAACGCATAAAAAAGCAATTGCTTCTTCCTTGTTCCTGTTGTTTATTTAACGTATTTTTATTTTTAGGCAAAGTGTTGTGCTTTTTTGTTTGTTATTTTTAGTGTTTATTTTTGCTCCCACTTAATACAGAATACTGTGATGTAAATTTACACTTGTGTACGCTCTGCTTTTATTGCTAGGTAGTACGTATCCTTTGTGTTTAATATCTTTATAAATAATTTTAATCAAGATGTACTGTTTTTCATGTTCAAAAAGTGATGTGATTACCTCACCCTCTTTACTTTATAAAAATTTTGTGAAATGTAAAATTTTTTCCCTCTTTACATTGCTTTCATATTAATCCGTGCATTATACTGTTTCGCCTCAACCATCAAAGATATAACATATTTTGGGGCAAATTTAATATTCCGAACAGGGGGGGGCGTAGCTTTTCAGCCGTTGATGGATTAATCCTCGTCATCAGTATTTGATCCTTTAATTGTCATCCTGGATTCTGCTGAATGACTTGCGGTTTCCAAAGCTGTCTTTAGGCGCTGGCATTCTCGTTCACGATGGTAAAACCAATCGGTGCTCCAGACACGGTGGAATTTCCAGCCAAAGCCTTCCAGCACTTCTTGGCGCAAACGATCCCGTTCGCGTGCCCAGAGCGCACTGTGATATGTTGCTCCATCGCACTCGACTGCCAAAATGTAACGTCCAGGTTTCCCGGGGTCGCGGACGCCTAGGTCAATCCTGAAGCCAGCGGTTCCAACCTGGTAATCCACCTCAAAACCCATGGATCGGATTGCGCGGGCAATATCGCGTTCCAGGTCAGAGTCCGGTCCCAATCCCGTCGGCAGCTTTTCTGAAAGCTCGCGGGTATTTGCATAGTGTAGAAACCGTTTCAGAACCCTCGGGCCGTTTGCCTTGGTTCGGGACAGATCAATGTCGTCTGGATCAAAAGAGGCAAACACTTCACATCTCACTCTGGCCCGGCTGAAAAGCACATTCAGCCGACGCTCGCCACCATCATTGTTGATGGGACCAAAGCGCATTGAAGCAAGCCGACCATTCGGTTCACGTGGACCGTACCCCACACTGATCAGAATGACGTCCCGCTCGTCGCCCTGGACATTCTCGATGTTTTTGACGAAGACGTCCTCTGCCTTGCCTTCGCGTAAAAACGCATCAAGGATGTTGTCTTTGCGGCGTGCGATTTCCAGCACTTCGGTCATCATATCTGCCTGTGATGTGGAAAACGTTACGATGCCCAGGGACAGCGCAGGATGGGTCTGTGCGTGGTCTTGCACGGCCTGTGCCACCGCCTCGGCTTCGATCCTGTTCGTGCCAGCCCGACCAGACCCTGAAGACGCGCTGCTGTACACGCCGGGAACCCTGGACAGGGTCAGGCCGAACTGGTCATCAATTTGCGTGGGCGACGGTGGAAGAATGAGCTTTCCATCGTAGAATTCCTCGTTTGACACCATGATCAGCGAAGGATCACGAGACCGATAGTGCCATCTGAGCATACTTTGTTTCAGTCCACGCGCCTCGCAAAGCGAAAGGATACTTTCCATTTCTACGGCTTTGACAGCCGCCGCACTGTCGGCTTGCTGTTCTGGTTCGTCGGTGTCGTCCCCGGCGATTAGGCGATCAAAGAACGACGTTGGCGGCAATTGCTTTTGGTCGCCGACAACCACAACCTGGCGTGCCCGTGCCACGGCACCAATTGCTTCCTCTGGCCGAATCTGGCTGGCCTCATCAATGATGAGAATGTCAAATTCGACTTTGCCAGGTGGCAGATATTGCGCGACAGAAATCGGGCTCATCAGGAATACCGGTTTGATCTGCTGCACCTTGTCCCCAGCCGATTCCATAATTTTTCGGATTGGGCGATGCTTTGTTTTCTTGGCAATTTCGCCGCGAATAAGACCCATCTTTCCGTCCGCACCTTGCGGCAGTCGCCTAAGGTGCTGTTCGTGAATGTGCGATGGTGCCGCACTGACCCAAGAGCGATCAAAAACGCGAAAGTCAGCGCTGAGTTTGTGGCGGTCTGTCTTTGACAGGGTTTTCAGCGTTGGAATTAGGCTTCGCGCATGGTTCCAGCGCGCCTCTGATACAGCATATGCGAACCCGTCCCTGGCTTGTTCAGCAGATAGCCCGCCTTGTTCCACAAATGTGACAAGGGGGGCAAAACCATCATCCTCCAGGGCCATTTCACAATGTCTGAGTCTGACCCATTCCCCGTACCTATGGGACTCGGACAGTATACGTACAAGCCGTTCCAGTAAATCTGAGAGCGGCACCGCCTCCAAACCGGTATCCTTGCCGAACTCCAGGGCCAATTTGCCAATGGGATGCGATACGGCACGCTGAACTTCCTCGATGTTAGATGCGAATTCCCGGAGATTGAACCCACCGGATGCAAGCGCCTCGCGGGATGCCCTCAGTTGTTTCAGGGTCACGGGCTGCTCTGAATGTACAGACGCACGTTTCATCCTCCTTGAACAGCGCACGCTTTTTCTGGGCAGCCACAAGCCTGTCCAAGAGCGTCAGGCGCTGGTGCGGATTGGAAGGCAGCGCGCCATTAAGAACCAAGCCAAGCTCGGTGCTGGCATTCCGGTATTTTCCAAACAGTCTGGAAAACCAGGATCCCGTGCCCTTTGCAATATGGGGCCGCAGGGCACTGATGGGGTATTCCCAGGCTAGTTCAGTAAAATTAGACGACAGCTCCCGCTTGGTATCCTGCCAATCAGATGCGGTGTGCACGGTTTCATCAAAACGCGGATTGTTACCAATTTCATACAGGATTTCAAGATGTTCGTCCGTATGATCCGGTGCATGTTGAACACGTTCCAACACGGACGCCAAGGCTTTGGCATCACGGATAGCAGATGTGTATGACTTTGTGGGTTCGGTTTCGATGCCGGTTTCAGTCTTGACATGTTCGAGCTCTGACTGCAGCGCCTGCAGCCGATCAACCGCTGTTTGAACGTCGCGTTCCAGCCTCTGCAAGTCGGTTGGTTGCAGGTCGAGGGCCTGTGCGCCTGAAAACGGATGCGCGTCCTTGTTGCCAACCTGTTTCAAGGCTGCACAGAGTTCCTCAATTTTGTGATTCAAACTTTCCAAATCTGCTTCGGTCAAGCTGTTCAAATCCGCGCGATTTGAGCGCGCGTCCAGAAACTGTTCCGCCGGGGGCGGGACACCGCGACCGATCAGGTCGGAAAGCACTGACATAGCCTGAAAGGGGGAATAGTCCCTGCCTCCAACTTTTGTGTGGAGCACATTGGAAAACGTGTTCAGCTCATCCTGAAGCTCCTTGAGACGACAAGGTATATACACCTTCTTGTCCAAGGCAATGGCACCGGTACGGTCATTGTTCAGTGTCTGGGCCAGCTCCTGAACAAATGCTTTTTTGTTTGCGGATTTTGAATGCAGTTCAAGACAGGTATCTTTGAGGCCCGTCTTCACCATGCGATTGTGCACCACAGAAAGTGCAGCCATTTTTTCCGCGACAAAAAGCACGGTCTTGCCATCGTGTACAGCGGTGGCCAAAATGTTGGTGATTGTTTGGGATTTACCGGTTCCCGGCGGCCCCTGCACGACCAGATTGCGTCCCGAACGCACCTCTTGAATAACTTTGGTCTGCGAGGCATCGGCATCCACCACATGCAAAATTTTGGACGGTTCCAGTTCCGGATAGTCGTCCAGCCGCACATCCGCAGGGAACAAGGGGGCCTCGGCCTCAAACCCGTCACGGAGCAGCCCCTTGACAAGCCCGTTCTCGACCAAATGCCCATCCGTCCAATTCCCGGGATCAAGGTCTCGCAGCATCAACAGCTTTGAAAAGGAAAAGAAACCAACCTGGATAGCATCCCTGTTGAGGCACCAGCGTTCTTGGCCAGAGACCACATCGGCCACACATGCGAAATAATCCTTTGGTCCCCAGGTTTCCCCGTCGTCAATCTCTGGCAAATCGATCCCGAAATCTGACCTCAACCGCTCTTGAAGCGGAAGATTGGTTACGATGTCATCTTCACGGCATTTGATGTCATAGGTCGACGTTCGTTGATTCCGTACGAGCTCCACCGGTAACAGAATCAGAGGGGCCTCGCGGACGACGGACGAATTCCGATCCTCGAACCAGGTCAGGAACCCCAGGGCAAGGTAGAGGGTGTTCACACCCTGCTCCTCTTCTGCGGTACGGGCATCCCGATACAGTCTATGAACGCGCTTTTGCAATTCGTCGTTCGTCAATGGGGTTTTCAGAAACCGGTCAGAGCTTTTGGTTTGGTCGGGCGCGGTTCGGCTAGCCGTGTCTTTGGCCGGTGCGGCCGTCTCAAGCGCCTCAAGGGGCAGCATGCCCCGGTCGAATGCTTCGGCAGTCGTGTCTTTGGCCAGAGTGATGGCATCATCATTCGGGGAGGCGTCCCCGTCTTTTTTTGTCGCCAGGAACCTCATTTTCCTGTGCTGTACCCGCAGGATATCGAACACCGCGTCTGTACGCCCGTTGACGATGTTGAGCACGTTGGCGCGTTTTGCGGATCGATTTACGTGAATCAACCGATTGCGGGTGCCCGTTTCCACAAGCTTTTTGCGCACATCTTCCAGCAGTGCGGCAAGCTCCTCTTGATCAGAACGGGGTTGCTTTTGCAGTGGGTCAACCGGGGCCAATGCATCGGTCGGAACCCTGTTTGCAGTGTTCATAAATGATCTCCCAGAACTTCAACAGGGTCGAAATGGCCTTGTTGCACAAATCAGGGTATGCGCACAATGTCCCGTTCCCTGGGCAGATTGATTCTATGATCTCTGTGATGGTCATGACAAGCGTGGCGTAACAGTTGCTCGGCGCAATGCCGATCCGAAGTTCGGCACCTTGCCGATCAGGGCAACAGGCTATAAAATCTTGCGGGGGAATCCCGGGGTCTTCCTCAATCAGGCGGCCATTTTGATCCCCATATCCATCCTTGCCTGTACTGTCCTGTGCGACCCGATGCCAGAATACCAACACTGTGCTGATTGTGGACGATCTTGATGTGCTCAAACAGCCCTGACCTGGCTTCATGGTAAGGGCGAGCCCCTGCTCGTTGTTCCGCACCCCAAAGTAGTTCGCCAGCACCCCGTTGATGCTTCCGGTTTTGAAGGCCTCTGGTCATTCGCAAAGGTGACAGTCTATTTCCCGGCCAGTGTCGCACGGGATTTCACGGGTGGTCTTGTCTTCAGAGCTGCGCCGGGCAGCCATAGGCTTTGAGTCTGTCATCATCGCACCAGGGGCTGATCCCCAAACACCGCTTGAGGGGTTGAGCAAATGCTTACGCCACGATGAAGCACCGCCGGATAGTTCGGGCTGGCCAAAACAAAACACCCAGATGGCGATGGCGGCAATGGCATAGCCAAACCACCAAAACCGCTTTGCCCGCTGTAAGGCCAGCGGACCGGACAGAATGGCCAAATCGCAACGTCCACCGAACATCACGCCGTCACGCAGAGGGTTTTCTAGAGTTATTGACGCACCCCGCAATCGACGTGACCGTACCAAAATTTTTGCGTTGATTACGCCGCGTGGCACGGGCAGCACGTGCCATGTGCTGTGCGCAGCGTGTTTGCGGAGTTACCGTCGGATCAGGGCGTGCCGGACGATACCCCCAGGATATCAGGTAGACAGTCACCTGCGACGGACGGAACATAGCCGTAATTTCCATACCTGACGAGGCCCCCGCAAGTGGCGAAAGGTGTCATGCAGGTTTCAGGCACTGCCTTGCGGTTCTGGCCAGGCTGGCCTCTGGTGCCAAGGCTGATTCGAATTTCTGGGAATACGCATGGCCCGGGACCAATTCCGACAAAACCCCGCTCGATACCTGGGACCTCGCCACCGGCCTTTGATCCGGCTGAGCAAACCGGAAACCGTTCTAAGGCGGGGGTCGGATCAGTTGGGCCGACAGGCTAACCCCAGGTATCAGACACCGGACAGGCCCTGTATTGGAAAAGATGCGGACACCATCCGAGGCCAGGACGCTAAATGCCAACGACCACCGTGTGCCGCACTTTTCACGTCTTTTGGCCGGATGGAACATGAATGCCAAGCAAGGGATCATAACGACCCAAAAACGCAAATGCCCTAATCACCCTGACCTGGGCAAAATCACCGGGGTAAAAATCCACTGTCCAGTTTTTGCATTAGCGTTCGGCCCTGGCCTGTTGCTTTACCACTGGATTGCCGGGCGGATTGCTGGGGCGACCGGCAGGTTTGCCCGGGTTCAGCGGGTCGTCCTGACGCTGAACTGAGCCTTCGAAATGCGCGCCGCTTTCGATGGCGATCGTCTTGTGGATGATATCGCCTTCGACCCGGGCGGTCGATGTCAAACGCACTTTCAAACCACGCACGCGGCCTACGACGCGGCCGTTGACTACCACGTCATCCGCTACGATCTCGCCGTTGACCGTTGCACTTTCGCCGATGGTCAACAGATGCGCGCGAATGTCACCCTCGACCGTGCCTTCGACCTGGATATCGCCTGCGGTTTTCATATTGCCCGTGGTGTGCAGATCCGCTGACAATAGTGATGCGGGCGGCTTTGCCTTAGGGCGGTTGGCCTTAAAGTCACTGGGTGATGGGGTGGCGGCGGGTACAGGGCTCGCGTCACTGCCCTTTGTCCCCGGCTCGTTGATTTTGCTCTTGGTAAACATTGTTCGCAGCCTTGATAAGAGGTCATGAGGTTCAGATACACACCGTTCACGCCAAGTTCATAGCACAGATTGCGTAGCGGTGGACCATTAAATGATAACCATATCATCGATATGATCCCCTGTGCCAGACCGCATTGACCCTTTGTGCACCAGAATGTGCATACTGTGAGTATAAAGGGTTCCGATCCCGAACGCACGCTCAAATTTTCACCAAATTTGGTAAAACCTAGCTGTCGATGCTGTCAATCAGCAAAGTTGACGGCCCCATCAGCGGTTGCAAGAATATCCGTGCCCTAGGCTGCGGCACAGTCCGTACCATTGCACATACGATATCCAACTGTTTGGTGGCATAGCAATAGCCATATCGGCTTTGACAGGCATCGAGCACGGGCCCCTGTTTCGCCGTGCTGCGGTACAGAGTCAACCAACCCCATTCTGTTACAGTACACGGCTTCGTGCGCATCTCACTGGCCCGATGGTTCGGCGGCCTCCGTGTTGAACAGGACAAAGAGGGCAGACCGCCCTGACCGCTGTAACCCCGGCACACCCTCTTCCATGACGCGGTTGGTAGGTATTTCCCGTGGCGATGATCTGATCGCGGCTGTGAACGGGCACAGCTTGACTATAGTGCAGCACTACACAAAAAACGTACGTCAGCGTATCAGAGCCGTTCAGGCACAGAGAGCGCAAGCATATCCCAAGTGGAGCTGAAATTCCAACATCCTGGGGATTGTTTGACGGTGAAGGGGCGTTTTTTGCACCCTACCAAATGTGCGTGCCGGAGCCTCGAAACAGGAATAAAATGTTTAGGCGTTTGTCTGGGCGGGGAGGGCGGGTATTCGAAAAGATTTGCTGATACGCTGAAAATTTAAACGGAGGCGAGTACCGGAATCGAACCAGTGTACACGGATTTGCAACCCATAGTTAAATTAATAAAAAACAATTACTTAGGGGAATTTTGGTATCAAGACATAGCTCGAACAGGACGTGAATCTGATACCTTGAGTTTCTCACGACAAGGCATCAAAAAAGAAAAAACCGCCAGCAGAGTTGCAGCTCTGTCTGACGGCATTCAAAACTTCATTGTCCACCTATGTTATCAAAATCGAGCTTGCCGAGCAAGCAAAGCTAAGGGGGTGCAAAGATGAGCACCACCTATACACATCAGGGACTGCCCGATGGCGTGAAGCCATTTGACCTCCCAGACATGCTCGAAAAGCTGCGAACGCAACTAGGGCTTCGTGATGAGGACATCACCTACGTCCGGTATCTCTTACGAAAGGTCCGGGCTGCAGATTTTATGCCAGGCCGGATATGTGCGGTCTGGGAAGCAGTAGGCACTCAAGCAGCGGACCTTGGCTTCAATGTCCGACGCATCACTCGGATCGCGAGTCGATTGGAGGCGTGTGGACTGGTTTTGTGCACAGCCAGCAAAGGTGGGCGCAGATTTGGTCGACGCGACTCAGACGGCAGGATAGTGGTGGCTGGCGGGATTAATCTCGGCCCACTGATCGAACAGGCTGGTGACCTGCTCCGGCTTGTCCAACACCAAGCAAAGGTATTGGAACGTCTCGGAGATTCTCGGCAACGCGCCAACGATTTGATCCGTAGCATTCGTGGCCTTGAAGCAGAACAGGCTGTTGAAGCGGCGCGGGCAATATTTCCAAGACTCCGACCGTCTGAAGTGAACGACACAGAGCGCCTCGCTCAAATTATTGACGCTCTGGAGACTATCCTCGCTGATTTTTCGAGTGATAATGGTCGGACAATAGAGACCGCCGGGTCGGACAGTTCGGGCCGACCAGATACTCACCAAAGAAAGAAAACCAAAACTTGTATTACCGAGCGGCCGCTACGTACGACGCCAGCTCAGGTCGTCCAATTGGCCTCGCGCGAACTTCGTGAGATCGTGGAGTTTTATTGGAGCGCACAGGATCAGGGCGGGCGGTTAAGCTGGGATACCGTCATGTGCGCGACAAGGGACCGTGCCCTGCAGCTGGGGATTTCGGGTCAACTATGGCAGTGCTGCTGCGACCAACTTGGAGCTAAACGGACGGCGCTTTGCTTGATGATCACGGATTGCAACTCTGAGCGGACAGACGCCTATCAGGTCAGGGATGTGGCTCAGGCTTTTGGAGGGATGACACGGCACGAAGCCATTCGGGGTGAGGTCGTGGAGCGCCTGTTGGGTGAATTGATTGCCTTCGCGGGAGGGCAACAGAAATGACATCGCATATCTTCTTCGTCACCGGCTTAGATGTGCCAACGTTTCGATCAGCAACCCAATCTTGTGCGCCCACCAAGAGGCTGGCACAGGATTGGGTTGCAGTCGCCCATGGCGACTTCGATCTGGTACAGATCGGCGGCTTCGCCGCGTGGCTGGGTTCAGGGTGCAACGCCCTGACCGGCATGTTGCTTGCAACATATATAGTCGGTCCATATTTCCATATTGCGTTTCCCACCAAACGGGGCAGAACTGATGTCTGGGCTGCAGTTTATGCACCTCCAGAGCTTTTCTCGAAAAGCCAACGGTGGCGGCCAATCCGTTCAGCAAGTCCTGGATGAGACCGAAAGAAAGCCCGAGTATTGTGAGCACGTGGACGGCCCTCAGCCCCCTGTTGTCGTGTACGGCATTGGTGTCGATGAGGTTCGGAGCCTCCACGACGATATGGTTGAGAAAGGAGGCGTAAAAGTCACATTGAAGAGTGGTCGACAGGTTCGACGTGGCATCCGAAAAGATCGCCACACTTTAATGACCGCTGTCGCATCGCACCCGTTGCCCACTAAATTGGTAAAATCTGACGACGCTGCACGCAAGGCTTACGAAAACTGGCGAGGCCTAAACCTGAAATGGTTGAAGAGCCTCTTCGGCGACCGACTGGTTTCCGTCATCGAGCATTGGGACGAACAGCACCCGCATATCCATGCCTATATCCTTCCGCTTGATGACCCAAGTTGCTCTGCACGCCGACTTAATCCGGCTTGGCAATCCAAAGAGGAGGCGATGGAGAAAGCCCGCGCTGCCGGGAATAATGACAAAGCCGCACTGAAGCTTGGAAATGCCGCGTATCGAGCAACGGCACGCGAGATGCAAGACGACTACTATGAAAATGTCAGCATTCCCTCCAGCTTAACCCGAACAGAGCCAAAAAGGGAACGATTGTCTCGCGGTCAATGGAAGGCGCGTAAAGAACAAGCACGCCGCGATGCCAAACTTCACAACGATATTTCGAGTCGAGTGGAGCGTATTGTAGATGCAGAAATTGACCTGGAATAGTCGGCGGCGCAGAAAGCGGAGGAGCTGGCTGAGAAATTGATCTTGGTTGAGCAGGCCCAACGAGATGCCGAGCAAATCAAGAAGCGCGCAATGCGGCATGCGCGAGAATTGCTTGATGCCGCCAAAGACGAAGCTCACCAACTTAGCCAGAGGGTTCGCGAGGACCTAGCCATGCAAACTGAGCTGATAGAGGTCTCTAAAGCCGAGCTAGAGCAGGAGAAGCGAGCGTTTGATCTTGAGAGAAGAAGAATTGTCAAACGCGTTGTGAAGGATTTGGCTGGCGCAACGGTGCGTGTTTTATTGGGAGTGCTGTCCGGGACAGTTCAGTTCGAGCGAACTCGATCTACGATTGTGATCACGGATGCCGAACTAGCCAAGAATGTGTCCGATTCTCAAATCATGTCTTATCTTGAAAAGCCCGTGGCGATTGTTTTGTCGGCCTGGCAAAAATTGTCGGCACTTTTGCCGAAACCCGATGCGGCGCGGCTTCAATCTGACCTTCAAAGCACATTGAAACCTATATCAGGGCCGCCAGATCGGAGGTATGAGCCATGAGCGACGATCTTGATGACCGTATCGCCTATCTGAAACAACAACGACAAATTGACGTCGCCATGCAGTCGTCGAAGCGAAGATTCAGCTTGCCAAAACCCAAATGGATGAGCTGGAAGATCGTATGAAGCGAGTCCGTGTTCTTTTGGTCGGAGGCGTTGCCGTCTCCGTTGTCGTTGGTGCTCTAGTCATTCTGGCTGCGCTTTGGCTGGGAGCGATATGAGGTCCGCAGCGCGGGCAAAAGTGGCTGATAGCTGTACTTTTTATAAAGCGAGGTTTGTGGGCGAAGGACAGGAAAATGACATGCGGTTCGGCCCAAATGCTTAAATGTCTGCTGCTTCTGTCTTCGTCGGGTTTCTTCTACCTTTTGAGGTGCCAATGTAAACAGAAGCGATAATGATCGCGAGGGCGGCAGATCGCTGGAAGGTCATTGTTTCGTTCAGCAGCACGACACCAAGCATCGCGCCGCCCACCGGGACTGCAAAATTCACCTGCGACATGCGCGCTGCACCGAGCCGGGGCACGAGAAAGAAGTAAATAAGATTGGCACAAGGGCCGCTTTGGTATGAAGCGACTTTCGCTGCTCGCAGCATGAACAGACAAGATGCGGGACAAAGCACCATTTCGCTGCAGTTGCTCCAATGACCGCTAAGCTTTCATACCCAGGGCAAAACCTTCCCATACTGGATGAGCTTTCCGTTCGGTCCTGACATGTCCTCTGGTGTTAGCAAGAGATCAACAATTGGCACTGCCGCATCGTCCGTTGACAGCGCCCCGCTCATGTCATCAAACCATGGACGGGATGCCTCGGTGTCCATGAGGCCGGGACACACGGCGTTGATGAGCATTCCCTTCGGTGCGTCACGTGCTGCAATGCGTGCGGTTGCAACCTGTCCGATCTTGGAAGGTATGTTGATCCAATCCGGCCAACTGATCCCGATGGCCGTTCCCTCCTCCATGGCTTCGACGTATCGGTCCATCGATTGTTCAATGTCGTCCAAGGTCAGCCTATCGGTATCGAACAGCGGATGTAGGTGAGCGGGCAGTCTACTAAGTTGTCCAAACGAACTGGCCACCATTAGATATCTGGCATTCGCGTTCAGAAGCGGCTCGAGTGCTCCGAAAAGATTGCGTGAGCCATGGTTGTTCGTTTCGACAAAGCTGCGCACCTGTTCGGCTTGCGGGCGATCCTTGGAAATCCGGGCGGCGGCGTTGGAGGCAACGATATCGACGAATCCATGTTCTGCTTTCAGGTGAGTCGCAAGGGCAGTGATTGATGAAGGGGCCGTGACATCCAGTTGGATAATCCGAACCTCCACGTTCACCATTTCAATCTGTTCGAGAGCTTGTTGGCCACGTTCTCGGGAACGAGAAGCTAGGTACACAACATCCTCTGGGCCAAGACGGTTTGCGAGCCCTTTGACCAAAGCCAAACCGAGACCCTGGTTGCCGCCGGTGACGAGTGCGACTTTACTCATACCAAGTCTCCTCAGTCGATGCTCAGCACCAGTTTACCGGTGGTCTCACCTGCTTCGAGGCGGCGATGCGCTTCAGCAGCTTTAGAGATTGGCAATGCCGCGATCTGAGGGCGCAATACGCCTTGCCCAAGAAGGTCAAAGACGGTCGCCATGTCGGCGCTGAAAGCGTCTGGTCGGTTTCCAAAATAGGTGTAGATGTCGCTCACACGGACGGCCACGGATTTCTGAAAGTGCTTTGCGAGGTCCTCCGCGAAGGTTCCGGCGGGGGGACCTGCCAGAAAGCCGAAGATCACAGCTGTCCCAAGCGGAGCCAGGGCCTCAAGATCGGACTTCAGCGTTTCGCCTGAGATGGGGTTCAGGCTCAAGTCCACACCCTTGCCATCGGTTGCTGCCATGACGCGGGTCGTCACATCCTCCGATTGGTAGTCTATGACATGATCTGCGCCTTGCGCCTTTGCATAATCCATCTTGTCGGTACTGACAGAGGCGATGACGGTCATGCCGAGGTGTTTCGCGATGTGCTGGATCATAGTACCAACGCCCCCGGCTGCGGCGTGAACGAGAACCGACTTGCCTGCGGCTGCGCCACCCAGATTTACCAGCATGTGATATGCAGTCATGGCGTTCACGGGGATTGAGGCTGCCAAGTCAAAGTCTAGGTCGCCGATCTTGGTCACGTAAGGAGCTCCGATCACCGAATGCGTGCCATATCCGCCAGCCCCAATCGGCCCCATCCAGGCCACGCGGTCACCGATTGCAAAGCCGTCCACGCCGTCTCCGACTGCCTCAACTATGCCAGCCCCTTCCACCCCTGGAACATGGGGAAGATCGGGCATCATGCCTTTCGGCATTTCGCCTCGCCGAATGATGGTGTCGATAAAGTTCACCGCGCCAGCATGGTTTCGGATCAGGATTTCCCTGGCGCTAGGCTGAGGGATATCGCTTGACACTTTTGCGAGAACTTCGGGGCCACCCGTTTTAGTGATTTCGACTGCGTAAGACATCGATAGTCTCCTTGTATCTGTGGTGGAGACTTTAGTTGTGCGGATCAGGCACGATAATAGTTGATCTTCGGAAATATTATCTCATCATTAGAATAATGATCTACAACGACCTCGCGCTCTTCACGACCGTCGCGCACTACCTCAGCTTCTCGGAGGCAGCGCAGCGGCTTGGCATCCCCCTCAGTCGGGTCAGCCGCAGGATTGCGGAGCTTGAAGACCATCTGGACACAAAGCTGTTTGAGCGCACGACGCGACAGGTCAGGCTTACCGAGGAGGGTCGGCGACTACTGGATCGATGTCAGAGCCCAATCGAAGAGCTTCAGGATGTTGCAGGCTTTGCAAATGACATAAAACGCCACACCATCCGGATCACGGCACCGCCACTGGCTGCGCGGACCACTCTTGGCCCTCGGTTGCTGGAGTTTGCGTCTCAAAACCCAGAGGTGACATTTGATTTGGTCACCACGAATTCAATGCTCGACTTTTTCCGCGATAATATCGAACTCGCCTTTAGGCTTGGGCCCTTGGAGGATTCCAGTCTAGTGGCAAAACGGCTTTGGTCTGTTCCTTACAGCTTCTGCGCGGGGGCGAGCCTCATCAAAGACCTTGACTCAAAGTCGGTGACGACAGATGAACTGCGCGGGCTTCCAGCGATAATCTCGCGCCAGCCATGGGTACTGGCGAGTGGCGAACAGATACGGCCGTCAAACATTGTGCATACTATAGATGACCTCGACGTTGTGGCCGCTGCTGCACGCAAAAATCTCGGCGTCGCGCTGCTACCGTCCGATATGATTGTGGATGGCTTGCAACTACTTCCGCTCAAAGATGCTGAACCCACGCTGAGGGACATGTTTGCTGTCTATCCCAGTCGCCGTCTGCTTCCGGTCCGCACAAGGCGTTTGATAGACTTCATGTCAAGGAGGACCAATTGCTGAAGATAGCCAATATTCCGTTTCTGCATGGTGGGCGATTGGACGCAACGCGATCAGAATAAGCCATACTTTTCTCAGGCAATGAGAACAGGGTCTACTTACAGAGTAGCGCCTTTAATGGCCGACGCTTTGAGATGATCGACGAAAAGTCGTAGCGGGACCATGTTTCGGTACTCGCGCGGAAAATAGATGTAGGTTCCGGGCGTCTTGCCGATGTGATCTTCTAGAACCGGAACGAGTGTGCCATCACTACTTACTTGGCCCGCGCAGTAGTCTCTAAAGGTGAAGATCAGCCCGTGATCTTGCGTGGCCAGTTCGACCACAGCAGGAAGCGTGTTGACGACCAAAGACCCTTTGACATCGACCGCATAGTCCTCGTCATCTTTCCTGAGTGTCCAGGGCGCGATCTGACGAGATGTTGGAAAGCGATATCGGATGCACTCGTGATCTAGCAGGTCCGATGGTGTTTCTGGCGTACCATGCTTCTTGAGATAGGTGGGGCTGGCAAAGACTGCCAAGGGCTCTGCCCTGCTTATGGTGTGGAGCTTCTGTTGCCATGCACGCCAAATCTCAAACGTGAGCTTGATCGGCTGAAGGCGAGATTGGGGAGAGAGCCGATCCAGAATACCCGATACTCGCCAACGAAGACGGTTCAGCAATGAGCTACTTCAAGATCGCTCGAGTGATGAGGAGCGAGCGGAAGCGGTTGGGATTGCTGGCTCACGACTTACACGCTTTGCGATATCGCGGTATCATGGAGTTTTGGCTTGGGCTGGCTGCGACGACGACGAGATCATGAGCTACAGCGGACACAAGCCCAAGAAAATGGTCATTAAGTATGCTGGATTCGCCCGCCAGATCATGCGTGCGGGAACCGCAGCAGAGAAGAGAAGGCTGTGGGGCAGCTTTTGAACGAAACAAGCACAAAACAGGAAAGTGATGTCTGAGGTGATACCCCATGATACAAGAAACTGATAAGTCGTTGATTTTATTGGAGGCGAGTACCGGAATCGAACCGGTGTACACGGATTTGCAATCCGCTGCGTCACCACTCCGCCAACTCGCCATTCCGTGGTGTCGGGCGTTGTGTCATGGGCCACGCCCGGTGGTTGCCCATGAATGTCGGTTTTTGGGGCGGGTTTGCAAGAGAATATGTCATCTAATATCCCTCCGTCTTCCGTCGCATTAAACTCTGCGGAAACTCCCGCCATGGACAGAGGACCAAAATATGGCCCTAGTTTACATTAGTGCACCCTTGGATGTCAGCAAAATGTAACGTATTGCAACGGAATGCATCAGTCCTCCGATTTCGTGCCACCAGCCGTTGCCCAGTTCACATCATTGTGGCACAGATGTGTTTAGCAAGACTGAATGAAAGAGTTTAGCGATGACTGAATTTGTCGCGCGCCGCCTGATGATGGTTGACACGCAGGTCCGCCCACAGGACGTCACCAAATTCCCCATCATCGACGCTATGTTAGCGGTGCCCCGGGAAAATTTTGTTCTGGAACATCAGCGTGAGGTGGCCTATAGTGGAGACAACATAGATCTGGGCGATGGGCGGGTTTTGCTGGCCCCCCGGACCTTTGCTAAAATGTTGGATGCGCTGAATATTGGCCCGACCGAGCTGGTTTTGGACCTGGGTGCAGGGCTAGGTTATTCGTCTGCTGTGATTGCGCAGATGGCGCAATTTGTTGTCGCCGTTGAAGACAACGCAAGTATGAATGCCGAGGCTGCGGATCAGCTGGCACAGGCAGGGGCGGACAACGTGGTCCTGCATCAGGGCGCGCTGGCCGACGGGGCAGCAGAACATGGACCCTATGATGTGGTGATGATCGAAGGTGGCGTCGTAGACGTGACAGAGAAGATTGTGGCGCAAATCAAGAATGGCGGTCGAATCGCCGCCATTTTCATAGATGGGGCACTGGGGACCGTGCGGCTCGGCCACAAGGCGGGTGATACCATTGCGTGGCGGTTTGCGTTCAACGCCGATGCCCCGGTTTTGCCTGGATTCAAAAAGGCACAGGCCTTTACGTTCTGAGAGAAGAGTGATGGTAAAAGGCGATAAATCCACTGTGGGCAAGGGGGGAAGGAACGTCAGATGAGACAGTTGGAACTGAAGATGCGTCAGAAATTTATTGGCATTGCGGCCATGATCGGATTGGGGTTCGTGCCGGTCATCACATCCGCACAGAACTTGGCCGATGCGCTGGTGGGGGCCTATAACACCAGCGGGCTTTTGGAACAGAACCGCGCCCTGTTACGCGCTGCGGACGAGGATGTGGCCATTGCCGTCGCGGCCCTGCGCCCGATCATCAGCTGGACAGCCGAAATTACGCGGTCTTTCTCGGACACCAGAAGCATAGGGCGCGGGTATTCCACGCCGGGCAATCTGGGTTTGACAGCCAACTGGCTACTTTATGACGGAGGTGAGTCGCGACTGCGGGCTGTTGCCGCCCGCGAGACCGTTCTGGCCACACGCGAAACCCTGCGGTCCATTGAGCAAACCATTCTGTTCCGTGCTGTATCCGCCTATATGGGTGTTGTTTCCGCGTTGGAAACGGTAGATCTCCGCGAAAACAACGTCCGTGTCCTGAGCGAGGAATTGCGGGCGGCACAGGACCGGTTCGAAGTCGGTGAGGTCACGCGAACGGACGTGGCACAGGCGGAATCTCGCCTCGCCGAAGCACGCAGCAATTTGGCACAGGCCCAAGGATCGTTGACCAACGCGCAAGAGGAATACCTGGCCGCTGTTGGCAGCCGGGCAGGGTCCCTGGTATCCCCGCCGCCTTTGCCTGAGGCACCTGGCACTATTGAAATGGCGAAATCGGTCGCCTTGCGCAGCCACCCGGATATTATTGCAGTTCAGCGTCAGGTCACAGTGTCAGAACTGAGCGTTCAGATTACGGCTGCGACACGCAAACCGACCATTTCTATGACTGGTGCCTTCAGATGGGAAGACGATTTCGATACAACCAGCTTTTCGAATACAGCTT
>JACOMT010000027.1:0-959 GCA_014623385.1 Paracoccaceae bacterium | reverse complement strand
GTGGCGGTGGATTGTTCGCCTCGGTCCGTCGGGCCATGGCAAATCGCGATGCACAGCGGTCCAACCTGCTGGAAACTCAGGAAAACACGGCTCAGGCGGCAGCTGTTGCCTTTGTTCGGCTTGACACCGCGCGTGCTAGCCTGGTTGCCATCGAACAGCGGATCCAAGCCGCGCAAGTTGCCTTTGATGGTGTCCGGGAAGAGGCGACATTGGGTGCGCGGACCACGCTGGATGTGCTGGATGCGGAACAGGAGCTGTTGGATGCCCAGGCTGCGCGTATTTCGGCAGAAACCGAACAACAGATCGCCGCATACCAATTGTTGCAGGCCCAAGGCCTGCTGACTGCCGAACGTCTGGGACTGAACGTGACGATTTATGATCCGGACGCCTACTATAACCTGGTTAAGGATGCGCCCGCCGAAATCAGCAAACGCGGCCAGGATTTGGATCGAGTGTTGCGCGCAATCGGCGCAGAATAATCATTAAGACCTCCGCATAACTGGAGGATTGCAGACAAACCATCAACTCGATATGGTGTTGGGAGGCGTTCAGGAGTGGTTTTAGGTAACTGTTTTTGTGCGGTCTGTGTCGAACGCGAATCGGATCAGTGCAGACGACGTTCTGACCAGGATTGACGCCCTCATAGACTGGCGGTCATGTGTCGCCTACATGCCAGCCTGCGTTGGGGTGCTTCGGGATCGGGCCTCAGGGTTATGATCCGCTGGTCCGCTTCAAGTGTTTGCTGATCGGGCGTGGCACCCCGAAGCTGGAGCGTACGCCCTCAACTGCGGCTGGATTTCATGCTGTGTTGCGGTCTCAATCTGTATGAACCTATGTCCGATGCGACGACCCATTTGCCATTTTCGCAATGCGCTGGTGGAGGGCGGTGTCCATGATGATCTTCTGGCCGGGGGTGGCCGTCAGCTCGGGGATCACGGGCTAAGCCGCAATCATCGACG
>JACOMT010000026.1 GCA_014623385.1 Paracoccaceae bacterium | reverse complement strand
TTTTGACCACGCATAAGACAGACAGCACCACTCGGCCGGCGGCGGGCGGCCCAATGGGTTTCGAAAAATTAAGTTCCTACAAAGTTCTGACCTTTGATGTCTATGGCACGCTTATCGATTGGGAAAGCGGGATGCTTGCGGGATTGCGACCGCTGCTCGATCGCGTGCCTTGCGCCCTGACCCTGTCAAAGGATGATATTCTTGCCGCTCACGCGCGCCACGAAAGCACAGCCCAGCGGTGGACCCCAAGCAAGAAATACCGCGCGTTGCTGGCGGTGGTTTATCGCCGCCTCGCCGAAGAATGGGGGGTTCACGCCCCTTGGGAAGACTGCACCGCCTATGGTCATTCGGTGCGCCATTGGCCTGCCTTTGCCGACAGCCGCGCGGCTTTGGCCTATTTGCGGCAGCAGTATCGCTTGGTTGTGCTGACCAACACCGACAACCAGAGTTTCGCTGGGGCGGCGGCGCGTCTGGGGGTGGAATTTGATGCGGTCTACACCGCCGAGGACATCGGCAGCTACAAACCCGATGACCGCAATTTCGACTATATGCTGACAATGATCGAGAGGCAAGGGATCAGGCGGGATCAGATCCTTCACACCGCCGAAAGCCTGTTTCACGATCACGTGCCAGCCAATAAGCACGGCTTGGCAAATGCCTGGATTTACCGCCGCCACAATAAACCTGGATTTGGCGCAACGCCCGCTCCGGGCCGTATGCCCAGCTATGCGTTCCGGTTTGACAGTATGATGGACATGGTGCGCGCGCATCAGGCGGAATTGGCTGCGGCTGGCTGAACCGAAAAAGGGTTCCTGAGGTGGGACATGCATTTCATGACATCTGCCGTAAGCGCCAAACAGGAGGCGCACGGTAACCACGCCATTTATGCCAGCCGCCGATGCCGGGCTGGACCTGTCGGGAGATGAACACCAAACTACCCGGTCAGATGTAAAGAGATCACGCTACTCAGCCACCGCCATGGGATCAACCTGCAGATAAATCCGAACGTTCTTGTGATGACTATCGCGCCCCTGCGCGGCGCGACCGATGCGGTTTTCAAGGTTATGTGGGTGTACGACCCCGAAAGGACCGCGTCCGTCCTGGCCGATGCAAAGCTGCCCGTGGCAGATGATCATGGATGCCGCACAAGGCCCCAAAGTCAAACAAAGCCTGCCCGACGCAATGGCATCGGTGGTGGTGCGCGGCGTGTCCGGCGTGCCCGGCACGTTTGCCGGGAATGAGATGTTTTTTGGCAAGGACAGCCTGGCAGGTCCGGAATTCGAACCGGCCCGCGCCTAGATCTCCAGCCATTCCTTGCGAACATCGTCACGTCGGCGCAATTCATCTGGCGTGCCTTCGAACACGACTTGACCGTGACCCATCACGTAGACGCGGTGTGCGATATTCATCGCGATGGACAGTTTTTGTTCGACCAGCAACGTCGCGACCCCCCGGTTGGCAATTTCTTTTAAAAGATCGGCCACCCGCTGGACCATTTGGGGCGACAATCCTTCGGTCGGTTCGTCAATCATGATCAGATCGGGATCGCCCATCAGCGTGCGGCAAATGGTCAACATCTGTTGTTCTCCGCCTGACAGCACTGTCGCCTCGACATCCGCGCGGGTGCGCAGATTTTCGAATATGTTGAACATATCTTCCATGGACCAGCGGCCCTGGCCATCCTTTTGACCGGGTTTCAGCCCCAGGATCAGGTTTTGCCGGGTGGTCAAACCAGGAAAGATATCGCGGTTTTCGGGCACATATCCGATGCCCAGATTGGCGATCTCATAGGCTTTCATCCCGGCGATTTCTGTGCCGCGGAATTTGACCGAGCCTTGTGGCTTTACCTCGCCCATCAAAGCCTTGCAGGTGGTAGAACGACCCACCCCGTTGCGCCCCAACAAGGCCACGATCTCGCCTTCCTGGATGTTCAGGGCCACACCCTGCAGGATATGGGATTTGCCGTAAAAGGCGTGCAGGTCAGAAACATCCAGCATCAGTGTTCCGCCTCTGACGCGGTGCCCAGATATGCCTCTTGCACCTTGGGATTGCCGTGCACCTTTTCCGGTGCGCCGGTGGCAATGATCTCGCCATAGACCAGAACGGAAATCCGGTCAGCCAGAGCGAATACGACACCCATATCGTGTTCTACCATGACCAGCGTTTTGTCCCTGGTTACCTTGCGGATCAGGTCGACAATGTAATCTGTTTCGGAATGGCTCATCCCTGCGGTGGGTTCGTCCAGCATGATCACATTGGCCCCTCCCGCAATTGTGATCCCAATTTCCAGCGCGCGCTGTTCGGCATAAGACAGCACCCCGGCGGGCAGCTCTCGCCGATTGGATAGGTTGATCTTATCCAGAATGTCGTCCGCCGCCTCTGTCAGTGCGCGGGACCGGCTGACCAGGCTCCAGAACGAATATTTGTACCCCATAGACCACAAGAGCGAACAGCGCACGTTTTCAAACACGCTCATCCTGGGAAAAATATTGGTGATCTGAAAGGAGCGGCTTAGCCCCATGCGGCTGACCTCATAAGGTGCCAGACCAGCCAAATCCGCCCCGTGCAGCTTGACCGTGCCCCTGGTCGGAGGAAACCGCGCGGTGATCAGGTTAAATAAGGTTGATTTGCCCGCCCCGTTCGGTCCGATGATCGCGTGGCGCTCGCCGACGCGGATTTCCATATCAATGCCCCGAATGATCTCGGCCTTGCCAAAGCTTTTGCAGAGACCATCGATTTGCAGCGCGGCCGTCATCGCCCGTCTCCCAACGCATTAGCCCGATGATAAGCCGCGGCCATGTCCGGTACCCCACGTTTGGCCAGCCACAAACCGACAACCGCGACCGCTAGGAAAATGGCAGAGGGCGGGATGTGGTGGCTGCCGTTGAACGTAATCCAGAACAGGGTCATTCCCTCATCCCTTAGTGCTGCGTGCCGCATGTGGAACACAATTTCCATCAGGGCACAGACGCCCAGCACACCTGATGCACCGGGGACCAGAACCTTGATATAAGGAATAACCAAAAGGCCCAGCTTACCCATACGTGCGGCCGGATGGTGGATCATGATCAGGCCCGCCAATCCGCCGGGGAAAAACATCACCGTGGCCACAAAAAGCACCCCGACATAAAGCGCCCAAAGCTCGGTTTCCAGGCTCAGCACAGTTTGCAGTAATGTAAAGACGATAGCCCCCAGGATGGGGCCAAAGAAAAACCCGGTACCGCCCAGAAAAGCAATCAGCAGGATAACACCCGATTGCGCAGCGTTCAGGTTTTCTTCGGTCAGGATTTCATAGTTGATGGCGAACAAGCCACCCGCGACGCCGGCAAAGAAACCGGATGCGATAAAGGAATGGAACCGTACCCATCGCGCGGAATACCCCAGGAACTCCGCCCGTTCCGGGTTGTCGCGCACCGCGTTAGCGATCCGCCCAATCGGTGTGCGCGAGAAAAGATACATCAGCAGTGTGGACAGCAACAGCCAAAAACAGATCAGATAGTAAACCTCAATCTGTTGTAGGAACTCGACACCAAAAAACGGTAGACCATAGGTGCGGTCACCGCTGACCCCCTCCTCCCCGCCAAAAAACGCCACGATAATTACGGAACAGGCCGCGATCAACTCTCCGATCCCCAGCGAGATCATCGCAAAAACCGTTCCCGCCTTGCGCGTTGAAAAGCTGCCTACAATGATGGCCAGCCCCAAGCCAACAAAACCGCCAAAAAGCGGCAGAATTGGCATAGGCAGAGGCAGCGCGTAATCCTCAACATAGTTCATCACGTGCACGCAGAGGAAGCCACCGACACCCATATACACGGCATGTCCAAAGGACAGCATGCCACCCTGGCCCAGCAGCATATTGTAGGCCAGAGCAAAGATGATGGTAATCGCCATCTGGTTCATAATGGTGATGGCACTGTTTGATGCGAACAGCATCGGCATCATCACCAGAAACACTGCCGCAATGATCCATGGCGAGGCATTGACCCATGTCAGGCCCGAACCTGCCGTGATATCCGGCTTTGGGCTGGTGTCGGTCATACGTCACGATTTCCAAGTAGACCATGCGGCCGAAACACAAGGATCACGACCATCAACAGATAAGGCAGGATCGGCCCGATTTGTGGCAAGGTCAGCGTCCACAAATCGCGCCAGGCGCTTTCCGACACATCAACGGGACGTTCAAATCCCATGGCGATCAGAATATCCGCTGCACCCACATTGTAGGAGGCCGCGAATGTCGTGATCCAACCGATCAGCAAGGACGCAACCAAAGCACCCCACAGCGATCCTAAACCACCGATCACGATGGTTACAAAGACAATCGAGCTCAGAACCACGGCCATGCCCGGAAACGTGCCCAGGATCGGTCCGGCAATAACGCCCGCCACGCCGGCGAGGGCCGTGCCAACCCCAAAGATACCCATAAACACCAGCGGAACATTGTGGCCCAACGCCTCGACCGTTTTGGGATAGCCGAGCGCGGCCTGAATGATCATCCCAATCCTTGTCCGGGTCAGTACATACAAAAGCCCGATAAAGATCAGGACCGACACAAAGATCATAAAAATCCTGTAGGCCGGAATCGAATTGCCCGAGATTGAAAACAGAGCGAATTGCAGGATCTCGGGAGGACTGTAGGGCATGTGGTTCTTTCCCCAGATGAACTGCACCAACTCTTCGATCAAAAGTGCCAGTCCAAAGGTGAAAATGAGCTCGGGCACATGCCCGTATTGATGGACCCGACGCAGCCCGTATCGTTCCACCAGGGCACCGCCGACCCCAACGATCAGCGGTGCGATCAGCAAGCCGGACCAGAATCCGAAATAGGTGCTGATCTGATAGGCAAAGTATGCACCCAGCATATAGAAACTGGCATGCGCGAAATTCAAAACGCCCATCATCGAAAAGATAAGAGTCAAACCGGCGGACAGCATGAACAACAATAACCCTTTCACCAGCCCGTCGATCAAATTGACGAGTACGAGGTCCATACCTCTCTCCTTGGGTTTTGCTTTGCTTCGGTCGCCCGCATGTCGGGCGACCGGCCGGGTTGGCAATTTACCGAGGACCTCTTAGGGACGGCGCATTTTACAGGTGGTGTCACTGTCCATCGCGGCCATTTCCACTGTGCTTTCAACCACTAGGCCATAGCCCGAATTGTCATAGTCGATGTCGACGCCTTCGTCGGTATGGGCCATGATGTGGATGTTCTGGATCAGCTGGTGATCTGCAGGCCGCATATAGAGCTCGCCGCCCCACAGGCTGTCATGCTCCATCCCTTCCAGTGCATTGGCCACAGCCACCACGTCGGTTGCGGATTCGGCCTCATTGATGGCTTTGGCCAGCATTTCGATCACGTTGGTGATGCGTACCTGTATGACATTGCTGTCGGGGTATTGCGCCTTGAACGCATCAGCATAGGCTTGTGCCCGCTCTGACGGGGCGGGGTTGAGTTGTCCTTCACTAACCATTCTCAGCGCCCCTTTGCCCGCTTCGCCAAAAGCCGCTGTGATGCCGTCCCCTGCGGCGTAAAAAGTGTAAAGTAGGCCGGTATAGCCGTTTTCCAGAACTGATTTGCCCAAGCCGAGCATATCGGTACCCCAGTTTCCGGTGATTACGGCATCGGCACCAGAGGACACGATTTTGCGGGCATAAGGCGTGAAGTCTTTGACCTTGCCAATCGGGTGCAATTCGTTGCCGACGATTTCCACATCAGGACGCTTTTCGCCCAGATACTTGACTGCTGCTGCTGATACCGCCTTGCCAAAACTGTAATCTTGACCGATGATATAGACCCTCTCGATCCCGTCATCGTCGGCCATGACATCTGTCAGTGCATCCATCTTGATGTCGGAATTGGCATCAAAGCGGAAATGCCAAAAGTTGCACTTGTCATTTGTCAGGGCCGGATCCACCGCCGAATAGTTCAGGAACAACACCCGGTCATCCGGGGTTCGGCGATTGTGCTTGTCTATGGCTTCGGTCAACGCGTTGGCCACGGCCGAGCTGTTGCCCTGTGCGATATAGCGGATGCCATCATCAATCGCGACCTGCAGCTGGATCAGTGACTCTCTGGGGCTGATCTTGTTGTCAAAGCCGATGATTTCGAACATCTGGCCGTCCAGGACACCGCCTTTCTTGTTCACCCGCTCTTCGGCGGCGAATTCGAACATGTGCAGACCATTGGTGCCGGTCGCGGCGAAGGGTCCCGACAACGGATCAATATAGGCGATCTTGACGTGTTCCGCAAAGCCGACGGTGGCTGAAAGGGCCAGAGACAAAGCCGCAATCACGCTGAAATGCGTTTTTTTGTGCATTACATTTTCCTCTCTGTGTCAAATCCAAATTTTTTTTGCGAATTGTTGTTATGTACCAAAGCTCTCGCACATTGTGGATCAATGTCAAGCACTGGTCCGGTTGCAAAAAATCCGGCTATTGTAAGCCACAATGGACCCAACTGATACCTGATAAAGACCTCTGCATAACTGGGGGTTTGCGAACAAACCATATCAACCTGGGAGGCCCCCGCAAAGGCGTTCAGGGGTGGTTTGACGGACCCGTTGTTGCGTGGTTCGTGTCGAACGCGGACCGGATCGGCGCAGACGACGTTCTGAGCAAGATTGACGCACCAGTGGACTGGCGGTGGTGTTCGCCAACATGCAAGCATGTGTTGAACGTACGGTTGGATTTCATGCTGTTTTGCGATCTCGACCTCTTATACACTTGTGCCCGATGCGACGACCCGTTGCCGTTTTCGCAACGCGCTGATGCAGGGTGGTGTTCAGGATGATCTTCTCAAAGGGGACCGAATTGAGCACGAAACAGGATAGTTCCGCGATTTTTCATTCCCTTTGTTTGAACGGTTTGTTTGAACGGCAAAGGTGTGTACCGAACATCGGTGCCACAGGTGTTTTACCTATGGCACAGTGTTCCCATTGGCTTCACAGGAAAACGGTACAAAGCCATAGGCATTCTGGTGTGGCAGACGGCATAATTAGCATATTTTAATGGACCATTTGCGAATCACAGAGCGGAATGAGGGAAAACCAGCCAGATGACTGTTACCAATGAGCCCAGCTTTCGCAAAAGCGTTGATTTGATGTTCAATCGGGCGGTGGCCCTGATGGATCTACCCCCCGGACTGGACGAGAAAATCCGCGTCTGTAATGCCACCTACACCGTCCGGTTCGGTGTGCGGCTGCGCGGCCAGATACAAACATTTGTCGGATACAGGTCGGTGCATTCCGAACATATGGAACCGGTCAAAGGCGGGATCCGATACGCCACGAACGTGCGTCAGGATGAGGTTGAGGCGCTGGCCGCCCTGATGACCTATAAATGCGCGCTGGTTGAGGTGCCGTTTGGTGGCTCCAAAGGTGGGCTGTGCATTGACCCACGCGCCTATGACGACCATGAACTGGAACTTATCACGCGGCGCTTTGCCTATGAGCTGGCTAAGCGCGACCTGATCAATCCCAGCCAAAACGTCCCTGCACCCGATATGGGCACCGGCGAGCGGGAAATGGCCTGGATCGCCGATCAATATGCACGCATGAACACCACTGACATCAACGCACGGGCCTGTGTAACGGGTAAGCCATTGAATGCAGGTGGTATTGCCGGACGGGTCGAGGCGACAGGCAGGGGTGTTCAATGCGCGCTTCAAGAGTTTTTTCGCCACCCCAGGGATCTGGCGGCGGCCAACCTGTCCGGTACCCTGGATGGCAAGCGTGTCATTGTCCAGGGGCTGGGCAATGTAGGCTATCATGCCGCCAGGTTCCTGTCGAATGAAGATGGCTGTCTGATCACCGGGATCATCGAACGCGACGGGGCCCTGTTCAACGCTGATGGGTTGGACGTGGACGCCGTCCGGTCCTGGCTCTTCCAGCATGGGGGTGTCCGCGGATATCCTGATGCTCGCCACGTGGCCGAAGGTGCCAAAGTCCTGGAACAAGAATGTGACATCCTGGTCCCGGCCGCCCTGGAAGGGGCGATCAAACTGTCAAACGCGGACCGGATCCAGGCACCGCTGATCATCGAAGCCGCAAATGGCCCGGTTACGGCCGGGGCCGATGACATTCTGCGCGCCAAGGGGACCGTGATCATCCCGGATATGTATGCCAATGCCGGGGGCGTGACCGTGTCCTATTTCGAATGGGTCAAGAACCTTAGCCATATCCGGTTTGGCCGGATGCAGCGCCGACAAGAGGAATCGCGCCACAAGTTGCTAATCGACGAGCTGGAACGCCTGAGCGCGGATCCAGGCGTTAATTGGAACCTCAGCCTGAATTTCAAGGAACAATACCTGCGCGGTGCCGGAGAGCTGGAGATCGTGAACTCAGGTCTCGATGACACGATGCGCGTTGCGTATCAGTCGATGCGTGAGGTTTGGCATGCACGGGATGATATCAACGACCTGCGTACGGCGGCATATCTGGTGGCAATCAACAAAGTGGCCGCCAGTTACCGCGCTAAGGGACTGTAAACTTGAAACCAACGAGGGCCGGTCACACCTTTTTGACCGGCACTGTGTCGGCCGCGTTGTAACCGCATGGTGAAAACACGGGCGAGCCCCCTATACCTTTTGCACACCCAGCAAAGGCATTTGAGGCGTATACCCGAATACGCCATAATCCAGAGCAGATTCAGCATTAGCGGCCACGGCTGTCGTGCCGATTGCCGCTGTGCCCAATAGGGTGCCGATTGGGGGTGCCGATTGGATGGTACTTCCGGGTTCTAGGGATTTTTGCCGCTCAGGGTGGCATCGAAATCTGTGCGATGATCTGGACATCGCTCTGGCCGATGGCGGATCCTGGTTCTGCCTTGCGGACCTTTTTGCGGGGCAGGGGCATCCCCGCTTTGCCTAGTGGGGCAAGCGCCAGGACGGGTGCTTGGCTTCTGACTTCTGCGGTGCCGCATTTTGTGCTGTGACTCGCGCTGTGGGACAACGGGTGTCCGGCGCGTTCAACGCCCGTACGGCTTGCTGGTCGGGAACCGGGCCAGCCTGTTTGTTATACCCTGGGTGCCCGGGATTATAGCCAGAATTATGAAAGCACTGCGGATGTACCGGACGATTTTACCGATGGCATGTGCGCCGGGTGCGCCTGGCAGGCGGATCACCGGTGAACCAGCGGACCCGTTCCCAACGGCAAGCTGATTGCATCGATTTGTTCCCGGCCCTCCGGCCTTGCCGATTGATGGAGACAGCGCGAGTTGCTGGCAACTGGCTGGCAATTTTTGGCCGGTGTTTTTGGCCGGTGTCCGCCGATGATGGCTTGGGCGCACCCCGGGGACCGGGACCGATGCGCTTACCCTGATGCTACACGCACGGGCCAAATACATCGAATTTTATCCGGGAATTTTATCTGGATGATCTGGATGATGACGGCCCCGCACCTGGCGGCGTGGGTTACGATGAAAGCGTTCCGATGGTTTTGCCGGTAGGATACGGATTCCAATCCGGGCTGTTCCATGTCGGCCCACAGTCGGGGCGGGATTCGGCGGCACACTGGCCTTGGATGACACCACGAGCACTGCAGGCTCGGTAGCCAGGGTCATGACACCGTTCCTATCGTGTCCTATCGCGAGTGTCTTGCTGCTGCGGTGCTTTTGACCGCAAAGGTTGCGGTTTGACCGGAATCTGTCAAAAAAACGGGTAGCGTAACATTGCCGTATTGATATGGCTGCTCAGAATGGATTTGATCACGCCGGTTGGGCAGGGAGTCTCATATGCGGTTTTCCGGCTGGCGAATCCTGAAAGAGGGTTTGACGGGCAACAAGGGCTGGGTGCCCCATTGGCGCGACCCCGAGCCGAAATCTGAATACGACGTGCTCATCATTGGTGGTGGCGGCCACGGGCTCAGCACCGCGTATTATATGGCGCGCGATCATGGTATCACCAATGTGGCAGTGCTGGAACAAGGCTATATAGGCGGCGGAAATGTCGGGCGGAACACCACGATTGTCCGCGCCAATTATGGCCTGCCCGGCAATTCCGAATTTTATTCCCACTCACTGAAACTGTGGGAGGGGATGGAACAGGATCTGAACCTCAACACGATGCATTCCCAGCGCGGGATCATCAACCTGTTTCATTCTGACGGTGCGCGCGATGCGGCGGCCCGGCGGGGCAACGCGATGATCAATCAGGGCGACGATGCGATCCTGCTGGACCGCGAGGGTGTGCGGGAACACGCACCCTACCTCGATTTCGAAAATAGTCGCTTTCCTGTTTACGGTGGGCTCTATCACCCTCGCGGTGGCACCGCACGGCATGATGCGGTGGCCTGGGGCTATGCGCGGGGTGCCGATATGCGCGGGGTGGACATCATCCAGAACTGTGAGGTAACGGGTATCCACATCGAACACGGTGTTGTGAAGGGCGTCCAAACCTCACGCGGGGCGATCCGGGCAAAGAAAGTCGGGATTGTTGTTGCTGGGCGGTCTGGTCAGGTCGCGGCAATGGCGGGCATGACGCTCCCAATTGAAAGCCACGTGTTGCAGGCCTTTGTGTCCGAGGGGCTGAAACCCTGTATCGATACGGTGCTGACCTTTGGCATGGGGCATTTCTATATCAGCCAGTCAGACAAGGGGGGGCTGGTGTTTGGTGGTGATATTGACTTTTACGCATCCTACGCCGCACGTGGGAACCTGCCCGCCATGGAACATGTGATGGCGGCGGCGATGACACTGATGCCGATGATCGGCAAGGCGAAACTGCTACGGTCCTGGGGCGGGATCATGGATATGTCACCCGATGGGTCGCCCATTATCGACAAAACCCATATCGACGGAATCTTTTTGAACTGTGGCTGGTGCTATGGCGGGTTCAAGGCGGTACCGGGGTCAGGCAGTGCGTTTTCACATCTGATGGCGACGGGCAACTACCATCCGGCGGCGACACGTTACCGGTTGGACCGGTTCAGGACCGGCCACGGCATCATGGATGAAGAAGCAACCGGATCGCAGCACAATCTGCACTAGGCATTTGAATGGAACACACGGCACATGAGGATACCTTGCCCCATCTGCGGCACCCGTGACCGGCGCGAGTTTTACTGTCAGGGCGATGCGGTCATGCTGGACCGTCCGGCCCCGGATGCCGAACCAGAGGTGTGGGATGGCTACCTGCACCTGCGCGAAAATCCCGCCGGGGTCACCCGTGATCTGTGGTACCATTCGTACGGCTGTGGGTCGTGGATTGTGGTAACCCGCAACACGGTTACGCATGAGATACTGGGCGCGGTTCTGGTGACGGAGGCGCAAGATGCGGCTTGATGGCAAAGGCCTGATCGACCGGTCAAAGCCGGTTTCATTCACCTTTGATGGGATCCCGATGCGCGGCTATGTCGGGGACACGCTGGCCTCGGCGCTTTTGGCAAACGATACCAAGCTGGTCGCGCGGTCGTTCAAATACCACCGCCCGCGCGGTGTGCTAACAGCGGGCAGTGAGGAACCGAACGCGCTGGTGACCATTGGGTCAGATGCTGTACAGGAACCGAATGTCCGGGCAACCATGCAAGAGCTGTATGAGGGACTAGAGGCGTACAGCCAGAACCGCTGGCCCTCTCTGGGTTGGGATTTGATGTCGGTCAATGATTTGGCTGCCCCGTTTTTGGGTGCGGGATTCTACTACAAGACGTTCATGTGGCCCCGGGCTTTTTGGGAACAGGTCTATGAACCGCTGATCCGCCGTGCGGCTGGGTTGGGGGCGATTTCCGGTGCGCATAA
>JACOMT010000025.1 GCA_014623385.1 Paracoccaceae bacterium | reverse complement strand
GGTGGATCAAGAAAGGCTCGAAGCCTACGTTGGGCTACAAGATGGCATCTAACGGCTTTGCCCGCCTGGACGAGGCCCGGATGAGGAAAATTTCATCGACAAGCTCCACATGGGGCACCTGCGAAACACCACACCTGCGAACCGGGCCGGGAGCCCTGGGTTTTATACCATGGTTGAAGGGGCGAACGCGCAGGCGCGTATTGATCGACAAGGCCTGTGCCAGCAAGGTCAAGCGGGACGCCATGCGCGGTCACCGCCGTAACGGTGCCCGTCATCAACCCCTGCGGGCCCGGGAACAACGCGGGGGCAGGCTGATCTCCAAACGCCGCTTGAGGGATTGCGCAATGCCTATGCCACGATGACGCGCCTTTTTAACCTGCGCCGCGCCCGGAATATTTCAGGCTGGCCAGAACAAAACGTCCAACTGGAGATGGCGGCGACCAGGTAGAACCTGCCGGGAGCCGCCCCTCAACCCGCAAACACCGGCAATCGCATAACCAGACCACCAAAACCGCTTTGTCCGATGTAAGGCCATAGGACCGAACAGAATGACTAAATCGAAGCTTCCACCGAACACCGAGCTGTCACACAGAGGCCTTTTTATAACGAAACCGATGGGACGGCGATCCTACCGACCCCGACCATTGGCGTGGTCGGACTGTTGCCGGATTTGTCTTTGCCATCGGGAATGATCTGCGTGACGGGCACCAGACGGGCACCAGTTGATTCCAATTGGTGCGATCAGGGACCACCTGGGTCAATCGGTCCTGGTTGGCCGAGGCGGGGGACGGGGATGCGCCATTTGTCGATCTGAAGGCGGAAAAACGCAATGGCGATTTCATTCGCGAGAACCGCGAATGGCTGTGCGTATGTACCGGCCTGGCCGATGGTGGTCTGGCACTGGCCACGTTTAAAAATGCCGAACAGGCCGATATCGGCATTCATCTGGACGTTGGTGATATGCCAATCCTTTTTTGGCGCGGATCAGGGCCGGTATTTAATTGCTCGCAATTTTCACACCGCGGAATACCTGATGGTCCAGACCGCGCAAGCCGGTGTGCCCATCGTTTGTGTCGGTTGGACAGCAGGGGATAAGGTTCTGAGCGACACCAGCGAGGCCAGCCTACCCGATTCGCACAAGATATATCACAACATACATCACAACAGTTTTGCCGCCGCTGTTGCCTGACTTGACATGTGCCGGAAACGCGCCCTAGTTTTTCATAAAGCCACAAAAGGATTACAGCTCATATGCCCATGCACATCCACGAGATCGAGGAATTGTTACGCCAGACTTTCCCTGATGCCAAAATTCAAGTATCAGGCAGTGACGGTATGCATATGGCCGCAATGGTCATTGATGAAAGTTTCCGGGGTAAAAACCGCGTTCAGCAACAGCGGGCCGTTTACGCGGCGCTCAAAGGCAAAATGGACGGCCCTGATGGAGAGTTGCACGCATTGGCGCTGACCACAAAGGCACCGGAGTGATCTGGTTCCAAACATTGACCACCGAACGCTGGCCAATCTGGGCAATTCTGGGCTTGATCCTGCCAATCAGGCCTTGTGCCCTTATCTGAAATAAAGATCGCCAAAGGTGCGACCGGATGGAGCAAAACCATGACTGATGTGAAAATCCAGATCGAAGAGACCGTCAAATCCAACGACGTCGTTTTATATATGAAAGGCACCAAGACGATACCGCAATGCGGATTTTCTTCGCGTGTGGCCGGGGTGCTGAATTATATGGGCGTGGATTTTGCCGACGTGAATGTTCTGGCCGATGAGGAGATACGTCAGGGCATCAAGGATTATTCCGATTGGCCGACCGTGCCACAGCTATATGTCAAAGGCGAATTTATAGGCGGATGCGATATCATCATTGAAATGACCCTGTCGGGCGAATTGGACGCGCTGTTTGACGACAAGGGCGTCGGTTATGACAAAGCCGCCGCCGACAAAATCCGTGAAGCCAACGTTTAGCTGATGTCCTGGGCCATCAGCGCGGCGGCCCGCTCTTCTATATCCGCGGCCACCGCCTCGGCCCGTGCGGCCAGTTCTGCCAATGCGTCGATAACGATGGTCGGGACCGCCGCGACCTCGATCCGTTTGGGTTCTGGTGCCGGAATTGACCGCAGAGTTTCAACCTCGGCCTGTGCCTCCGCCAACTCCGCCTCGATCTTTTTGATCTTGTTTTCGATTGCGGCGGTTTTGTCGGCCAGCAACAAACCCGCCATCAATAGCATCCGCGCCTCGGGGATGCGACCGATATGGTCCGACAGCACCTGGGCCTCGTCATCCAGCATCCTGGCCGCCGATTGCAAGAACGACTCTTCGCCGGGCTGGCAGGAAACCTCAAATGACCGGCCACCGATTTGAATGGTTACATCGGGCATTATGACATCTCCTCATTTTCGGCATCAGGTACATCCGGTAGATGCTTGGCGGCCGCAGCCAGCAGCGGTTCCAACTTGCCCAGTATCGCCCCGGTTTCTGCGGCATCCGCGTTACGCGCAGCACGCAACCCTTCCAGTTCGGCCAGCATCGCTGTGTTGATCAAATGCGGCTCGCCCACCCCCTCGGCATTGGCTTCGCGCAGAGCGGCGTTGATTTTGCGCAACTGATCATTCGCTGCGCGCAAATGTTGCAGTTCTTGATCCAATCTGGCCATAACCTCGGCTTGTTTGCCAACCTCGGAGCGTAAAAGTTGCAGTTCCGCATCCTTGGCCGAATCGAGCCGGGTAATCTCGTGTAGTGCTGCACTTTCCTGAACATGCTTGGCTTTCAACGCGCGCAATCGTTCCTCTAGCTGCGCATTTGCTATCCTTTCATCCTCCAGTGCCCTCAACACATCCGGGTCTGCCGGTCCCGGCACTGCGGCGGCCTGTTCCGCCAGTTGGTCCATGCCAGCACCGATACGTTCAATCGCCGCCGATATCCGGGCTTGCAACTCATCAATCTGGATCATGCTCTTGCCTGTCCTCATGCGGTTTTGTGGCTTTTTGTCCGCCATGCCATACTAATCGTGCCGAGCAGAACAGCAACGGCATATAAAAAGACTGCGTCAAATACGCTTTCTTTGCAAACAAAGACCCTGGAACGCGGCCTTACCCCATAGTTTTGGCAATATGCCGGATCATGCGGCGTATAGTGCCAACAATTACACATGCCCGACACCGCGCCGGGGTTGATCTTTGCCCGCTGACTGATATGCAGCCCCGAGTTTTAAAGAAAAAAGGATATGGGTCCAATGGATCTGATCGCTTTACGCAGTGCCAATCCTGACCATTGGATGAAGGCCGCCGCCATTCGTACGCTGGTGCTGGATGCCGTGGCCGCCGCCAATTCGGGCCATACCGGTATGCCCATTGGAATGGCGGATGTCGCGACAGTTCTGTTTGAAAAACATTTGAAATTCGACGCCGCCGCGCCGGACTGGCCCGACCGAGACCGTTTCATCCTGTCCGCAGGTCATGGGTCGATGCTGCTTTATGCCCTGCTGTATCTGACGGGCAGTCCGGACATCACGCTGGAAGAAATCAAGAATTTTCGCCAGCTTGGCTCAAAAACCGCGGGCCACCCGGAAAACATCCTGGTCAGCGGGATTGAAGCCACCACTGGCCCTCTGGGCCAGGGCATCGCGAATTCCGTTGGGTTTGCCATTGTCGAGGCATCACAGCGCGCACGCTATGGACGCAAGATCATCCATCACTATACCTACGTCATCGCCGGTGACGGATGCCTGATGGAAGGCGTCAGCCAAGAGGCGATCACGTTGGCGGGTCGGCAAGTATTGGACCACCTGATCGTATTCTGGGACAATAATAACATCACCATCGACGGCACCGTCGACATGGTCGACCGCACCGACCAGGTGCAACGCTTCCGTGCAAGTGGCTGGCATGTGCAAGAGATTGACGGGCATGATCCCGCCGCCATTGATGCAGCGATTAAAAAAGCGAAATCGACCCGTAAACCGTCAATGATTGCCTGTAAAACCCGCATCGCGTTGGGCCATGCAGCCCAGGTTACATCCAAAGGCCATGGCGCACTGACCGATGCGCTACAGCTGTTGGATGCCAAGGCCGCCTATGGCTGGAACTACGGACCGTTCGAGATCCCCGCCGGGATCAAGGCGCAATGGGAAGAGATCGGACGCCGGGGGGCTGCGGAACACGCATCCTGGGTGGAACGTGTTGCTACTCTGAATGATCGGCACCGTGCATTGTTCAAACGCGTCTACTCTGGCGACACCCCCACCAAACTGATCCCAGCTATTCGTGCGCTGAAAAAGCGCATCTCGGCGGACCAGCCCAGGGTTGCAACCCGGAAAAGCTCTGAAATGGTGCTGGAGGTTGTGAATCCTGTCTTGCCTGAAACCATTGGCGGGTCAGCTGACCTTACGGGTTCAAACAACACCAGGACCGACGATCTGGGTATCTTTGCTCCAGACAATCGCCGGGGTCGCTATATCCATTATGGCATCCGCGAACATGGTATGGCCGCAGCGATGAATGGCATGGCATTGCATGGCGGGGTTCGGCCCTATGGTGGCACGTTCATGTGCTTTACCGACTATGCCCGCCCCGCAATGCGTCTGGCCGCACTGATGAAGATTCCAACCGTGTTTGTGATGACCCATGATTCCATAGGCTTGGGGGAAGACGGATCAACGCACCAGCCGGTTGAACATCTGGCGATCAGCCGGGCGACACCGAACACCTATGTGTTCCGCCCTGCAGATACGGTGGAAACAGCGGAAAGCTGGGAACTGGCATTGACGTCCAAAGACACGCCATCAGTACTGTCTCTGACACGTCAGATCCTGCCGACGGTGCGGACTGATCACAAAATAAAAAACCTGACCTCCCGGGGTGCTTATGTTTTGGCTGAGGCCGAAGGCAAGCGCCAGGCAATCCTGATTGCCACAGGGTCCGAGGTGGCCATTGCACTGGCAGCACGGAACGCGTTGCAGAACGAAGGGATCGGCACCCGCGTGGTGTCCATGCCCTGTATGGAGCTGTTTGCCGAACAGGATAAAACCTATCGTCGCAAGGTTCTGCCTGCAGGTCCGGTGCGCGTCGGTATCGAGGCAGCGGTGCGTCAGGGATGGAATCAATGGCTATTGGGTGAACGGGGCCATGCGACCAAGGCGGCCTTTATCGGCATGGACAGCTTTGGTGCCTCTGCCCCGGCGGATGTGCTGTTCACCCATTTCGGGATTACTGCCGAGGCAACGACAGCCACCGTCAAACAGTTGTTGAGATAAACCCGTCTCCCCACGCGCAATTTGTGTTGTGTGCCCGCCGGTTCAGTCTGCGTGTGGGGACACGAACACCGCGCCCGGCGCGCTTTCCACTGTCACCCACTGGCCAAATTCAGATCCACACGTTTCCGGGACCCATTGCGAAGCATGACTGACCTAGGTCATAGGTTCATAAAGGCGGCTCATGCAGCACAGCATCGCCTACAACCGCCACAATGCCTAAAACTAATGCACTCGCGCGACCCTGCGTTCGGAATTCCCGGTGCGATATGCTATGACAGGTTCATACCATCGAACTACTGAAAAAGCTGTGAAAGATAAAGCACCACGCGCCATCCATCGGCCGAACCCATGGTCTCGCCAATGTAACCATCTCTAGTTGCAATAGATTGCACGCATGGGCTCAACTGCTTTAAACAGTCGTTCTTTCCTTGGTTTATCTTCTATATTCAAATTACTTATAAAATTAATAAAAATTCTTTGATCGAAAATATTCCTCAACCTGTTAATGGACATTCTTTATGCGCACCCGCCTTAGCAAAGCCCGATTGTTCCAATTGGAACACGCTTGCTTTTTCTAAACGACGACAATAGAAAATATAAAAACCTGTTCTGCAAAAGGCGTAGACGTTAACGCCCGTGATTACAACAATGAGGCTTTTCTGCTGCGCACAGTGGATGGATTGTATGCGTTTGCCGTACTTGTCGCCTTGGCTAAGCCCGGCTCCGAGCTGGGGCCGTTGATTGAATTGGGTCAAGCTCCTGTACACTGTCCGGCAGCACTAGAAGCGCCTGAAATGGCGGCGTTCCTGTTAGAAACAAGGGCCAGTATCGAAGCCCGAAACACGGATGGTTTCATGCCCCGGCGGACAGCAGATAGATCAGCTTGTTCTTTAGCGTTCCGCCAGATGATGGGTAATTCCCGAGCTGCGTGCAACCCGTCCGGGCATTTCGAGGTCATCGACGGACCGCACCTGCGGCTTTGGACTCGGCCTTTAGTGCCTGGGTGGCAATATCGCCCAACGGCGCTGCCGCTGCCTTGATGATGTTAGCGCACAACGTTCCGGAACGTTATCACAATAAGGACAGCACTGCATATTTTTGTCGACGGGATTAACTCTGGTATGAACGGATTTGAACGCACCGGACTGCACCCCGACTCATCATATCGTATCTAAACGCAACCAAGCCGATTGAAATCACAACACATTTGATGCGCTATGGTAGCATACATGGCCGGTATCCGGGTTATATCAAGGTGGTCGATGGGAAATTGGATCTTGACTGAGAGCTGACAGAATTTGATTGACCCGGCTTTGACATGGTTCTGGAGTGCACCGGCCAGTTCAACGATGGGGAGAGGTGGCGGTGCCTTTGGGTCGCGACTCCCGCGAAGAACGTGAAAAAGACCGTTCTCCATGGCGCGAATGGCGACACCTTTTACAAAGGCGACAGGATGGTGTAAAGTGGCAGGGCATGGCACCACCCAATGTCTGACTCCGCTGGCCAGCGTGCTGGACGAGGCGTTTGGCATTGAACATGGCAGCATGACTGCGGTGCATTTATGATTAGGCAACCAAATACAGGTGACCAATCGACCGTTGGCTGTCGGCACAAGTATATGTAGCACTGCCGCGGCCATGGAGATGCTCTCTCCGCCATCGCGGCAGGCCAAGGCAATTGGCGAGGTGATGCCGAACCTCAAGGACCGTCTGGAAGGATTGACCATTCGCGTTCCCATAAAGAATTATGTCCGCTATCGACCTGACCTTCCGCATCGGCCGAGATGTCATCCCGCCGAAGAGGTGAACGAGGCACCCAAAACCGCCGCTGGACCGAGCAGGGTTCTTAGCCTATAACCCCGATGCCAAACCGTCGATTGACTTCAATCACACCGGGGAAAGCTTGATCTTTGCCACGGATCAGACCTGCGTGGTCAACAACCCCATGGTGCCCGTTATGGCCTGGTACGACAACGAATGGGGCTTTTCGGTACGCATAGTCGATGTCGATGTCACCATGGAGACCCTTAATCGGTAGTTTGTGTTTCGTTTTGGCCATAAGTGCCCTTGACGTGATCGTGTTCGACGATGCCGATCTGTTGTTACGGGCAAAAAGCTTGGTTATTTCAGCGAATCGCTGGCCTTCTGGTGCCAGGTCCCTGCCCCTTCAGGCTTTGACACCCGCTGTTTCAGTGCCTCGTTCACCGGCGGGGTGACAAACCGGCTGACATCGCCGCCCAGACGCGCGATTTCCTTGACCAATTTGCTGGCAATGGCCTGATGCCGCGCCTCGGCCATCAAAAAAACCGTCTCGACACTATCATCCAGCGTCCGGTTCATGCCGACCATCTGGAACTCATATTCGAAATCCGCCACGGCGCGCAGGCCACGCACAATGATGCTGGCCCCGACATCGCGGGCGCAATCAATCAACAGGTTTTTGAACGGATACGGCATAATCTCCGCCCCGGTTTGTTCAGATAATTCGACGCATTCCGCCCTGAGCATCCCGATCCGTTCTTCCAGAGAAAACATCGGGCTTTTATCCTGATTGATCGCAACCCCGACCACCAGCTTGTCGACCAACGAAGTAGCACGGCGGATGATATCCATGTGTCCCAACGTGACGGGATCAAATGTACCCGGATAAAGCCCGATGCGCATGCCACTCCCCCCTGTCTTGGTCTTGAACCGCAGGCAAACACGATTGATTGCGTCAATTCAATGGGGGAGTTAATGGCCCATGATCATCCCTTCTAGGGCGTCCTTTTCCATCGCCAATTCCGTCAGCTGTGCCTTGACCACGTCGCCTAATGTGATTATGCCAATCATCTTGCCATCGTCGATGATCGGCATGTGGCGAAATCGTCCATCTGTCATTGCCTGCAACACGTCGCTGACAGCCATTTGGATTGTACCGGTGATCAGTTTCCTGGTCATGTATTTCGATACCGATGATCCCAGACATTCATTTCCGTGACGGGCCAGTTCACGCACGATGTCCCGTTCGGACAAAATACCGGCGGCCGTTTCACCACCATCATCGGATACGACAACGGTCCCGACCCGTTTTTCCGCTAGGATTTTTACAGCATCTGCGACTGTGGCATCGGACGGAACCGAATAGACGCCTTCGGTTGTCTTGGACTTGAGGATCTGTTGAACGAGCATTCCAGCACCTCCGCAACAATGTGTCAGTCCGCCAAGCTTTGCCGTAATAACCGCCCAAGTCAAGCTGCGGCTTACAGGCTATCCACTTCCCTGCGTATCCATTAGTCAGAATTTCACAAATCGGTTCAATCCTTTTGATTGCCTCGGGCAAAACCAAAAGGCGTTATATCCTTGCATTATGTGTTCGGGTCAGTCACCAAGGCCAGAACCAAGTCGCCAAAACCCGGGATTGGCAACAGTTGGTCTGGTCGCTTGGTCAGCTTGTAAGACGCATTTGCCCCCTTCTCCATTGACACAAGGGACCCTGCACCGCCGGTCACCACATCTGCCTTTGACCACGCCCCGACGTGAATGCGGGAAGGCGCAATGCCAATGCACAACAAGGCGTCGTATGGTCGGTGATAACGAATGTGATTGAACTGGAACGACCCAGACACGTCTTCGCGTGCATTTTTCAATTCGAACGTTGTTCCTTCAATCCGAATATCCCACGGGTTTTGACGCCTCCGTGTGCCGTCATCCTTTTCAGGGAACGCGCACTCCAGCCCGCATTCGCAGCAAAGTACCTCAACAAAGTCCTGCCCAACGTCCCCGACCTTGGTGTTGGGAATGGCGCCGGATATGTTCAAACGGCTGTCCAGACCATTTGTCCGCATCCGTATAGGTTGCAAGCACGTCCCGCAGCAGGTCGTTCGGGTCACGCTGCATCTACAAAACCGGCTTCGACCAATGCGGCACGAATATGTTCCATGCTGATATGACGGCAATTGTGCGCCGCAAGGTTGGAATGCTTGTGCCAATCCGCGCTCCGCAAAGCTGCAACCACGCGCCATTTGTCCTTTTTGATGACGATGCCGTATCCGCACCCGTATCTTACGTTGGCAAAATCGGTTACGAGCGTCGGCGGGTCGCCATAAAACGTTCGTTGCAACAACCAGTCGGCATCATGCAGCCGATCCTGTCCGCACAAGCGTTCCTTGCGGTGGTCAATGGTAAAGAGGTCAACCCATTCATTGCAGGTTGCTATCGGCTGGCGGTTGTTCACGCCGCGCCGCCAAACTTGCCAAAGCGCGTTTACGTTAACGGTTTTGCCTTCCGGTGATATGAACGCATCGGGAGGCAGGGACATAGTGCTTACAAGTTGAGCACCCCGAACCCTGAACTTGGGGCTTCCCTTGCCGTTCGACTGAAATCCCATTGGCAGGATCATCCCGATGTAATCCGCAAATACCGCAGCATGGTTAACAAAGGCAAGCGCAAGCCACGCGCGATAGCCAAAGGGCGGATTACCAATCACGGCATACCGATGCCCGTTCTCGCGCGGTGCCCATTCAAGAAAATCCTTACACTCAAAGTCGAGTCGTTCCGGCACAATCTCAATGCCAATTCGCCGACCATGGGGCAACAGGTCATAGAACACACCCTCCCCGGCAGAAGGGTCAACAAACCTGTACTGCCTTGTATCGGCATGGTCGCCCGCCATTATTTGCAGCAGAGACTCGTGACATTTTCGGGCAATACCCTGTCGCGTGAAAAAGCGATCCAGGTCAACGGTCTTTGGGTCAACCCAATTGGGAATAATCGGATTGTCCGCCCACCCTGCGTTTCGGGCTTCGCGCACTCTTTTTAATGCGTCCGGTTGTTGCGGACGCAGCGGGCACAGTACTTTGGCCACATTTTCGGATTCCGCGTAGATTGGCGGCGGTGGCACGCTTGCGGTCATACTCTCTGTCCTCCCTTTCTGTTTGATCGGCTATCGGTTTGGGATAAGTCAACCGCTTGTCCGCCATTCACGCCACGTTTTCCGCCATGATGGCTTTCATATCGGTCGGGTACAAATTTAAAAGACCTCTGCGTGAGAGCGTGATGTTCGGCTAAAGCTTCGAATGGGCCATTCTGTCCGGTCCGATGACCTTACATCGGGCAAAGCGATTTTTGGTGGTCTGGTTATGCGATTGCCGATTGAGGGTGATCTTTTTTGCGGGGCTCCTCAGGTCCGCCCGATTGCCGCCATCGCCAGCTGGGCGTTTTGTTGTGGCCAGCCCGAAATATCGGGCGGCGCGTCATCGTGGCATAGGCATTGCTCAATCCCCCAAGCGGCGTTTGGAGATCCGCCTGCCCCCGCGTTTTTCCGAAGCCCGCAGGGGGCGATGACGGGCGGCCGTTCGCATGATCCCGTCACGGTGGTGACCGCGCAGGGCGTCCCGGTTGGCCTTGCTGGTATAGGCCTTGTCGGCCAATATCCGCCTGCGCGTTCGCCCCTTTGACCATGATATCGAACCCCGGTGGCTCCCGGCCCGGTTCGCAGCTGTGGTGTTTCGCAGGTGCCTGTGTGGACCTTGTCGATGAAACTTTCCTCGTCCGGGACTCGTCCGGGAGGGCAAAGCCGTTGAATTTTATCTTTGTAGCCCGGCGTAGTCTTCGAGCCGTTCCTGAGCCGACGTGCTTGCGTATCGGCATTGAAATGCACGGGCGGATCGTCGGGGGGCTCCTCTTCTGCCCGGTCTTGCGGTGCGTCAATCCCGGTCAGAACGTCGTCTGCGCCGATCCGCGTTCGACACGAACCGCACAAAAAACCGCACAAAAACAGGTGCATCTTTAACCGCAAAGGAACGCGCTGCAGGGAACCGGGCGCAGAAGCCGCAGAAGCCCACAACTGAAACACGACTGAAACCTGTGCATTTTATACGGTGCGCCGGTTCGCTGTGCACGTTCCCTGTGCACGGGGGTGTCGATGCGCACGCCCGAGATTGTGTTGTATCTGACGGGGCACCGTTCGGCTTTGTCGGCGGCGGGTGTGCCGCTCGGGGCACTGGTCCCCCGAGGGCTTGAGACCTGTTGCGGTCAAGGCACCCCGGTTACGGGGACCGCCACCCGCCTACCCCATCAAAGCCGGGGGATAGGCATCTCCCGGTGGATGCAGGCCCGGTTTCAACCGGTTATAAATAGGCGGCGACATCGGGGAGAAAGACAATGCCGCCGCCAGGTTCAGACCTTCTGGGGAGGAGGATCGAAGGCCTGTTCTGATATTCGTTCAGGCTATGTATACCGCTTTGCCGACAGCACGCGGACCATCAACCGGCTCTGTGCCGACAGTTCGACGACAGTCTGAAAGCAAACCCGATACCGGGCGGGCGCGGGTGCGCAGGCTGTTGAACATGCCATGCATGCCGGTGTGTGTGTGCTTGTGACTGCCATGCGTGTTCACGGGGTTCTTCGTTATTGCTCTGCGGTGAAGATAGGGAAATGCTGCAAATGCACAATGCACGGGAGGTCAATGCTGCTATGCGGCATTTGCATAGATCAAATGCCCGGGATTCACTCAATTGACCCATTCGGGTGACAAATGGTGACAAATT
>JACOMT010000024.1:22373-22981 GCA_014623385.1 Paracoccaceae bacterium | reverse complement strand
CAGCCGTTGATCCGGGCCGAAAGCGCGTCAGGCGAGAAGCCGGCAAACACGATCGAGTGAATGGCCCCGATTCGAGCGCATGCCAGCATGGCATAAGCGGCTTCCGGGATCATGGGTAGGTAGATGACAACCCGGTCGCCTTTGGCAATACCCATCTCTTTCAGGACATTGGCCATTTTACACACATTGCGATGCAGCTCGGCATAGGTGATGCGTTTCGAGGGAATCGCAGGATCGTCCGCTTCCCAGATGATCGCGGTCTGGTCGCCACGGGTGGCCAGATGGCGGTCGACACAATTCGCCGCCACGTTCAGTGTGCCATCGGCAAACCATTCGATTTTGACCCGGCCAAAGGTGTAATCCACGTCCTTGACCCGGGTATAGGATTTGATCCAGTCGATCCGTTTGCCATGTTCGGCCCAGAACGTATCGGGATCCGTGATCGAAGCGGCATACATCTCGTCATACTTTGCCGCATTCACATGGGCCGCATCGGCCAGTGCTTGGGCTGGCGGATGAATCGGGCTGTCTACGGTTTCTGTCATGGGTTGAAGCTCCTCCCTCAGTGGGTCTTGATGCGGGGAGCACATCGCGTGTCTGTAATGCAC
>JACOMT010000024.1:0-22362 GCA_014623385.1 Paracoccaceae bacterium | reverse complement strand
TCGCAGGGGCAATTTAACCGAGTTTGAAAAGTTTGGAACAGTGCACTGAAAACAAGATATTTTGCTGTAAAAGAATTTACCTGTGTGCGCGGCGCGCCTGTAAAAAATCTGACCGGTTCTGGTGATTTCGGTATGAAATTCAGGATTTCGCCTGTCAAAAAACCGTGATCGGCGATCATCCGGACCCATTGGCTTTTGCAAACCATTACCGCTATGACAGATGCGGCGATGCGCATTCCAGATGTTCCTGGATTTAGGTCAGGTCATGTCCGGTGCTCTCAATTCGGCGGGACCGGGAATTTCTGACTCATGAATTGTTGAATCCGACGACCATTGGTATTGTTCATGCCCAACACGAAACCGCATTCAAACAGCTGCATTACAAGGTTGGAATGGTTGATGCGGTAGCCAGCACGCCACTTGTCGGTATCTGTATAGAGACCCTGGATCGGCGGCGGTTCTGGTGCCACACGCAAAAAGTAGATGCGGAGTTGCCTACCGTATTTGTTTACGGCCTGGGGCCAAACGTAGTAGGGTGTTCGGTCTGAATGATCAGGCAAAGGATAGCCCTTCGTCGCAGCGGCGTATCATGCATCAAAGGATGTCTGCGTGTCGGGATGCAGTTCGGCATGTATCTCTGTTTGTGTGTTCGGTTGCGCCAGATAGGTAGCGATCTCATAAAGTGCATCAGGTCCGACTTTGGGCTTTCTTGCCATCTGTCAATCTCCCTTTCTGAAAATCAGCAAATACTCATGCACCTTGTTGATGATGAACTTGCGCGGATAACCGAGTGGGCGCATGGCATTGTAGTCCGATTGCCTGTCCCACACGATGATGTCTTCCAATGTGAATGATCCTGACTGTAATACGGTGCTGGATGTATCCTGGTGCAAGGGATAGAATTTTGGTCCCTTGCGAATGTCCATGACGTTCAGGATGAAATAACCGCAAGGTCGAAGCACATCCACAACCTGCCCCGCTACCTGTCCCAGGGCAGAAAGAAACTCCTGATAGTTCTCAAGATTGCCAAGGTCATGCCCGTTGGCTGAATACGACCTTGATGCCTTTCCATCGGCCGTTCGTTTCTGATTAAGAATGTCCCAATATGGTGGCGATGTGATGCAGATTTCCATCGAATCCGCAGCTATATAGTCCGCAAGATGTCGGGCATCGTGCGGTTCGTAACGCCAATTTGCCCCAATCACGTTGAAGAGTGATAGTCTTTGTTCAAAGACGATTCTGTATTCTGGGTTTATATCAAAGCCGACTGCTCCCATGCCGGATTGCAGGGCCGCCAAAAGGCTGGAACCCGACCCTGCAAACGGATCAAGAAGCAATCCCTTTACGGTCTGCTGCAAAGCAATCAATCAGCTTGGTCGCCAAGGCTATCGGGAACGGGGCGGGGTGGCCGGAAGAGTCAGCGTCCTTGCCCAACCCGCGCCAAATGCTGAACGAGTTTTTCAGCCATTCCGAACCGGTCAGAGCGTTGGCTCGGACAGCTTTCATGCCTCTTCCACCTGATCGCCCCATGCGTCAAAACCGTTATGCCGACGGCGGGCAAACACATCTAGAAAAGGACCGTCAAAATATCGAACCGCATGTTCGTAAATGATTGATGGTTTCTCGCTATGTCGTGTGGCCGGTGCCGAAAACGCCGTTTTCATTTTGCCCCAGCTCGCTTTTGGAAACTTGCACTTGCCGCGATATCCAAACAGACAGTGCTCTGTGGTGATCTGATACGGACCAAAAGGCGTCGGACCTGTCGATTTGTCCCAGGTCAGCATTGTATAATAACGAAATCCCCAATGCTCCATAAGGTCAAATGCCTGCATAAGAATAGGCTTCCCCCTTGACCGGGACCGACTGTTTGTCGCCCAGAGCCACAGGAACGCGTCCTTGTCGGCCCATTCACCTATTGGAATATGAGCAATCTCATCAAAGGTCATTGTTGGATAATCCAGATTGGTACCCTGATTGGGGCACACCTTTCGCTTTCCCGTTTTACCCTGATCCCAAGGCGGATCAACGATTATACAACTATAGGGCCTGGAATTTGCCGTCATGATTTTATTCCAATGGAAAACCCTGTGTCGGCAGTCAAGTTTTTATAGCACGGTTTTTTGCCATACACATGTTCGGCAAACGGGTAATTGACGCTTTTTTAGTCATAGAGTGGCTTGAGCGCGCCCATAGGCCTCCCGCGTCGTCCCTGTCCCTGGTGGCGTCCGGGATGCCACAAAGCCCGTCACATCCCGGGAAGGACCCCGGGGTTTGGTGCGGTGCGGTCTTGCGGGTCCCGGAGGGATGGCGACAACCCGTCCAAATCCGCGAACAGGCGACAGCCTCAACCCGCGAATCCCGGTGATCACGTGAACCAGACCGATGCACCCGCCTCGTTCGATGAAAAGCGGGCGGGACGAATGGGACCGGCAAATCGGCACCTTGGATGAAAACCATCCGGTCACACAGGGGTTTTTAGACTGTAGTAGAAATTACTACCTCAACGTTTCAAAGAGAACGTCGTTCAAAGCGACGATCTTTTCCCATTTTGGAAGATTTCCATTTTACCTCATACCTTCAGGTTCGGGATGATCTGCTTTTTGCGGCTCATCACACCGTGCAGAACAACCGTGTCACCGTTGATGGTGGCGTCAAAGCTCTGTTCGGCCACGGTTTTCACCAGATCGTTCGGCACTAACAGTGTCGCCTTTTTGTTCAGGATGTCGATGACAAAGAACAGCACCTGGTCCACACCGTCCTCGGACGCGACGGTGATCAGGCTGTCCATCAGGCTGTCCTTGCGGTCCAGCACAACGGCAGGTGCGGTGGTTTCCAAAACCGAGACGAGGAATTTGGTACCGTCGACTTCGTATTGCTTGGAATCCATCCGGATCAACTGGGCGTCCGAGAAGGACGACACATCCGATTTCGCCGCGAACATCTCGGCGGCATAGGACGGGATGTCGATGCCCAGATCAGCGGCCAGTTTTTCGGCCACAGCCTTGTCATGATCAGTGGTGGTCGGCGACCGGAATTCCAGCGTGTCCGACAGGATGCAGGTCAGTGCCGCACCTTTGGCCCAATGTGGCATCTTAGCCGCGTCGTCCCCCATAAGGTCGACCATGATGGTCGCGGTACAGGCCAGTGGACGCATGGTAATGTTGATCGGGCCTTTGGTTTCCAGACCGCCAACCAGCTTGTGGTGGTCAATAATGGCCTGGATATCGGCATTGTTGATGTTGGTGGGCAACTCTAACGGGTTGTTGGTGTCCACGATCACCACGGCTGTCTCATCCGCCACATCCTCAATGATCGCGGGGCTCGGCAGATCCCAGCGGTCCAACATAAACGCCGCCTCGGTATTGGGTGCGCCCAGTAGTACGGCCTCGGCTGAATGGCCTTCCACCTCGTTCATGTACCAAGCCCACAAAATCGCCGAACCGGTTGAATCCGTATCGGGGGATTTGTGGCCAAAGACTTGTATTGCCATCGGAATAAGTCCTTTAAAAGCGACAACCTGCGCAGTTCATAGGACCGCACCGGGAGTATGTCACGCAGCATGCAGATGTCAAATGGACGCGCCGTTCTTGTTGACGTACACTTTTCTATATGTTGCGCGAACAGGGCATTTATCCCTCAATACAGGAACATATAACGCCAGGTCAAAGGCGAGGTTGACGCCGCCTGACATCGTTGCGATCCATGGCGGCGACCCGCCGATGATAATGCAGATGATAATGCAATTGAAACCTGAAATCCCGGTTTTCGCTGACCCTGTTTCACTAGGGTCATCGCGTACCTGTCGGTCACGGATGCCGTCTATTTGGGTGTGCCGACACCCGTCGGGACAGCCGCGCGGCGGGGGATTAAAGACAACAGTTCAATGTACTGCTGTTGGGATCTGGGCCTGATCATGGTCCGTGCGGATGGGGGTGGTCGGGGTGTGCTGTGCTCCTTTATGTCCCGTGTAAATCCGGAAAGTGGCAGGCGTGGCTTTTTTATGAATTTTCAGTGGTTTAAGAGTAAACTAAATCCGGGGGCCACATACAATAGGTATTGTCACATGGCATCGTCACTGGCTATTGCCAGAATGCACTGCACTGTGCCGCCCATCTGACCGAACACGCTGACCGAACACGGGCCCCCAGAAAGGGATCGGATGTGACCAGGGAAATCGGTGTCTCGGCGGCCACCCGAATTGATGACAAAAATCACTATGGCCGGTTTGGGCGGATCTCGCTAGGCGTTTTACTATGCCTTGACGCCGGACGGGGCGAGGGGTTGAAGTGTCGGGCCCATTCCTGAGAGGATGACGCGGCCTAGCCCGTACCGTCCCATGTATTCCCGGCACAAGATTTTTTAAAAATTATGACCAGAGCTTGTTGACTCTGTTCCGCCAACTTCCTAACTGGCTGCTGTTAGCACTCAGTAAGGTTGAGTGCTGACGACCCTGTATTGGGAAAAATAGCAGGGTCACATAAGAAACTTTGAGCCTCAAGGAGCTGCAAAGATGGCATTAAAACCGCTTCACGACCGTGTGCTGGTACGCCGCGTAGAGAGCGACGAGAAAACCTCAGGTGGACTGATCATCCCCGACAGCGCAAAAGAAAAGCCAAGCGAAGGTGAAGTGATCGCATGTGGTGAAGGCGCGCGCAAAGACAGCGGCGAACTGATCCAAATGGCGGTCAAAGCCGGTGACAAAATCCTGTTCGGCAAATGGTCGGGCACCGAGGTCACGCTGGACGGCGAAGAACTGCTGATGATGAAAGAAAGCGACATCATGGGAATCATTGAGTAAGCTATCCGGCTTTCTTTGATCCTTGATCGATGATTTCAAAAACACCCCTCTAGGAGAGAGAACATGGCTGCTAAGGACGTCAAATTCGACACCGATGCCCGCACCCGCATGCTGAATGGCGTGAACATCCTCGCCGATGCGGTCAAAGTGACCCTGGGCCCTAAAGGCCGCAACGTGGTTCTGGACAAATCCTTTGGCGCACCGCGCATCACCAAAGACGGTGTAACGGTTGCCAAGGAAATCGAACTGGAAAACAAATTCGAAAACATGGGCGCGCAAATGGTCAAAGAAGTGGCCCAGCGCACCAATGATGAGGCCGGCGACGGTACCACCACCGCCACCCTTCTGGCCCAATCCATCGTCAAGGAAGGTCTGAAGTCGGTGGCTGCCGGCATGAACCCGATGGACCTCAAACGTGGCATCGATCTGGCGACCTCGAAAGTGGTCAAAGCGATCAAGTCGGCCTCGCGCGAAGTCAAAGATAGCGACGAAATTGCCCAGGTTGGCACCGTCTCGGCCAATGGTGAGACGGAAATCGGTCAGCAAATCGCAGATGCGATGCAAAAGGTTGGCAACGAAGGCGTCATCACCGTTGAAGAAAACAAAGGTCTGGAAACCGAGACCGAGGTTGTCGAAGGCATGCAGTTTGACCGCGGCTACCTGTCGCCTTACTTTGTAACCAACTCTGACAAGATGACCGCAGAACTGGAAGACTGTTTGATCCTGCTGCACGAGAAAAAACTCTCGTCGCTGCAGCCGATGGTTCCGTTGCTGGAATCGGTGATCCAATCGTCAAAACCACTGCTGATCATTGCTGAGGACGTTGAAGGCGAAGCGCTGGCTACTCTGGTCGTGAACAAGCTGCGCGGTGGCCTGAAAATCGCAGCTGTCAAAGCACCAGGCTTCGGTGATCGCCGCAAGGCCATGCTGCAGGACATCGCGATCCTGACCGGCGCTCAGGTCATCAGCGAGGACCTCGGCATGAAGCTGGAAAATGTCACCATTGACATGCTGGGTACCGCCAAGAAAGTTTCAATCACTAAAGATGAAACCACTGTTGTCGACGGTGCAGGCGAGAAAGCCGAGATCAAAGCCCGTGTGGAGCAGATCCGTGGCCAGATCGAAGAAACCTCGTCAGACTATGATCGTGAAAAGCTGCAAGAGCGCGTGGCCAAACTGGCCGGCGGTGTTGCTGTGATTCGCGTGGGTGGCATGACCGAAGTGGAGGTCAAAGAGCGCAAGGACCGCGTTGATGATGCTCTGAACGCAACTCGTGCGGCTGTTCAGGAAGGCGTCGTTGTTGGTGGCGGTGTTGCTCTGGTTCAGGGCGGCAAGGCACTCGACGGTTTGTCCGGTGACAATAAAGACCAGGATGCCGGTATTGCAATCGTCCGGAAAGCCATCGAATCCCCCCTACGTCAAATCGCGGAAAACGCGGGCGTCGACGGTGCGGTCGTTGCGGGCAAGGTCCGCGAATCCAGCGACACCGCGTTTGGCTTTAACGCCCAAACCGAAGAGTATGGCGATCTGTTCGCCTTCGGTGTGATCGACCCGGCCAAAGTTGTTCGGACTGCTCTGGAAGACGCGGCTTCGGTTGCGGGCCTCTTGATCACCACCGAAGCAATGGTGGCTGACAAGCCGGAAAAGCCTAACCCCTCGGCATCAGCAGGTGGCGGTATGCCCGACATGGGCGGCATGGGCGGCATGATGTAAGCTGTTCCTCTGCGTGTGCAGAACGGAGGGGTCGCCATATTTGGTGACCCCTTCTTATTTTGTAGTGGCGTTCATCCACAATTGGCACCCGATTGGTACAAGTGCTCTGGATCTTGGATTGTGTGGAACGGGATAGCCGGGAGCAGTGCATGGCTTCAGCAAAGTTGCACCGATGCACGCCGCAAAACGCCTTGATGGAGGGCAGCATAATACATTTTTGGTGCAATTTTTGTTTTGTTACGCTGTCAGTGCCGCACTGACATAGTGGGATACCGGCATAAGCTTAAATTCAGGTGGCCAACATTTTACAGACCCTGGCTAACAAAAGCTTTTCAAACTTGGCGGCGCATAATAATTAGTTTGAGGAGATTTTTAGGGCGGTCACGCCTGCAACGATCAGGGCAATACCTGCGATCCGCAGCACGGTGATGCTGTCGTGAAACCAGATAATACCAAAAACAGCGGTTCCAACTGCACCGATGCCGACCCAGACGGCGTAGGCCGTGCCCACGGGCAAATCCTTCATCGCCATTGCCAGAAGCCAGAATCCGAAAAACGCAACCACCCCTGTCAGGATAGAATAGCCGACATGCGTGAATCCGTTTGACGCCTTCATCGACAATGCCCAAACGATTTCCAGTGCCCCGGCCAATAACAGTATCCCCCAAGGTCCCATATTACCCTCCATGATCTGCGTTTCCTATGCTGGACTATATGCCAGCAAAGTCCCATATCAAGAATCTTGCTAAAAGTAAAGTTCTATCCCAATGCCCAGGGGCACCTCCTGCTATGTCCGACAGCCGTACACAGGCAAACGTTCCCGTGCTCGCCGACTGGATAAGGGGATTCCTGAATTATAAGACCTCTGCATAATTGAAGGGCTGCGAACAAACCATCAACCTGGTATAATATTTAAAGGCTTTACGGGTTCGTTTGATGGAACTGTTTTTGCGCGGTTCTTGTCGAACGCGGTTCAAATCGGCGCAAACGACGTTCTGACCAGGATTGACGCACCAGTGGACTGGCGGTGGTGTTCGCCGACACGCAAGGCAGTGAGGCAGGAACGGCGCGAAGCCTACGCCGGGCTACGGAAGATGGCATCCAACGGCTTTGCTCACCCGGGCGAGGAAAGCTTCATCGACAAGGTCCACACGAGGTGCCTGTGAACTGGGCCAAGAGCCCCAGGGTTCGATACCATGGTCAAAGGGGCGAACGCGCGGGCAGGTATTGGCCAGGACTGTGCCAGCAAGGCCAACCGGGATGCCTTGCGCGGTCGCTACCGTGACGGGATCATGCGAAAAGCCGCCCGTCATCGACCCTCATAATCGACCCCTGAGTGCTTCGGAAAAACGCGGGGGCAGGCTGAACTCAAAACGCCGCTTGAAGGATTGCGCAATGCCTATGCTACGGTGAAGCGCCACCCGATAGTTCGGGCGGGCCAAAACAAAACGCCCAACTGGCGCTGGTGGCAATCGGGCAGAACCTGCGGGGACCGCCCCTCAAACCGTAAACCACCGGCAATCGCATAACCAGGTCGCCAAAACCGCTTTGCTCGCTGTATGGCCAGGTAAGGCCAGCGGACCGGACAAAATGGCCAAATCGACGCTCCCGCCGAACATCACGCGCTCACGCAGAGGTCTTGATGGTAGGCCCGGCAGGACTTGAACCTGCAACCAAAGCGTTATGAGCGCTCTGCTCTAACCAATTGAGCTACGGGCCCGCTATCCTGTTTGCATACCATGATCAAGCGGCGCGTCAAGCCTTACCTTTGCAAAGGCGTGTGCAATGGGCAAACTTGCGTCAAACAGGGAATAGGTCGGCAGAAATGACAACGAACAGGAACAGGGTCACATATGTCGATGCGGGCATCGATAGCAATGCGGGAAATGCTTTGGTCGACAGGACCAAACCGGCGGCACCAGCGCCCATACGGTTCGTATGTGATAGGCCTATGTGGTCGGCGCACCGGGCGGGTTTGGCGCGTTTTTTGATCTCAAGGCCGCAAAGTATCAGGAGCCAATACTGGTTGCGGCGGCGGACGGGGTTGGCACCAGGGCCGTGCATCTGCCACCGGGCAGTTGATTCCTGGTCTGGCTAACGACGGGGCGCATTCAAACTGGTGCTCTTTGCTCCGGAAACCGGCGGAGGTGGCCGTTTCCCCGGGCGTTAGATCGTCCCCGGGCGGTCAGGGCCGCGGTGTTGACGCCCACACGGGCCGTATGCGCGGGCCTGTCTGGTCATCATCCGGACGGGGAGTGCGCCGGGGCTCGCCCATATCGCCGACGGGGACCTTACCGAACACCTGCCCCGGGTTCTGCTCGACGGGGGCTGGATGCCTGGACTTTACCGCCGGTGTTTTGATTAACGGCCAGGTTTGACGAGCTTGAAATACTAGGAATCTCTAACTGCTGTGGTATCGGCATGGTGCCGGATGACGAGTTGGCCGGGTCGAGGCGTTGTCGAATGTGCTGATGTGGGTGGGTATTGATGGCGTTGGCGTGTATTATCGCGGTGAGCTGATGTGACACATAAACGGGTTGCCATGTGCTGCGGACGGCGGCGTTCCGGTGGCGGTTCCCATGGCGTACCCTCCTTTGTTGGGGAACGGCCCGCGTTCGATGCCACGCTGAGAGCGATACGCGGGCAAAGGGATCGCATTCGTGACCCCGTGGCAGGGGCCCCATGTTGAACATTTGCTCTCCTTGCTTGTGCCAACGCTCAAAGGCCTGCACACCCATGCCCGTGCGCCTGTGGCGGGCGAGGCGGATCATGGCTGTACAGTGCACGAGGTCACAGCGGTGCTGGATGACGGGTCGGTCCCGGGTCGAGGCACGGTTGCAAATCCGCCGGGATGACAACACTAAAACCCTGATCGCACGGGTTCTGCACCTGGAACATCAACTCTATCCCGCCGTGCCGCGCCGGTTTACGGGGGGGGAAATCGCGATAGGGTCCGCCTTGGTGGACGCGCATTAGATGTCAACAGGCGTCAGCATTGACACCAAGCCTTTGCACATATTCCGTTTTATTCGGTATGATAGGGACACAATGGGCTTAATCAAAAAGCATTCTGATAAAAAGATCGGCCAAAATATGAAGGCATCCACATAATGAAAATGATCACGACGACGGATGAACTTGCTGCCTTTTGCGATGCCGTGCAGACACACCCTTATGTCACTGTCGACACCGAATTCCTGCGTGAACGGACATATTATTCGAAATTGTGCCTGGTTCAGCTGGCCATGCCGGGTGAAGGAGAAAACACCGCTGTTTTAGTGGACCCCTTGGCTGACGGAATCGACCTGGAGCCGCTGTATACTCTGTTTCGGACTGAAACCTTGGTCAAAGTGTTTCATGCGGCACGGCAGGATCTTGAAATTTTTTGGATCGATGCCAAGGTTTTTCCAAAACCCTTGTTTGACACCCAGATCGCGGCGATGGTCTGTGGTTTTGGTGAACAGGTCGGGTACGAAACCCTGGTGCGCAAAATCGTCAAACGGGGAGTCGACAAAACCCCGAGGTTTACGGACTGGTCACGCCGCCCGCTGAGTCCCGCACAACAGACCTATGCGCTGGCGGATGTGACCCATTTGCGTAAAATCTATGAACATTTGAGTGCGGAATTGACCCGCACCGGTCGTAGCGGCTGGGTGCAGGAAGAGCTGCCGCTCCTGACCGATCCGGCGACCTATGATGTGGACCCGCGTAGCGCATGGCGGCGCGTGAAAACCCGCGCACATTCACCTGAATTTCTGGCGGTTGTCCGCGAGCTCGCCGCGTTCCGGGAACGTTACGCCCGGGACCGTAACATCCCGCGAAACCGTGTGTTCAAGGATGAGTCGCTGGTCGAATTGGCATCAACCAAACCGAAATCGCTGTCTGATTTGGGGCAGAGTCGGCTGTTGCTGCGTGAGGCGCGCAAAGGTCCGATTGCTGACGGTATTCTGGTGGCTGTGGCGGCCGGGGTTGCCTGCAAACCCGAAGAACAGCCGCAACCGGATCGCAGCCGCGAAAAGCTGCGGGTCAATCCGGTGCTGGCCGATTTGTTGCGTGTATTGCTGAAGACCAAAACCGAAAGCGCGGGCGTAGCGGCAAAGCTGATTGCGTCTAGTGCAGATCTGGATGCCATCGCGGCGGGTGTGCGGGATGTTCCGGCGCTGACCGGATGGCGGTATGAGGTGTTCGGCGCAGATGCCCTGCGGCTGTGCAACGGAGATATCGCGATGGCCGCCAATGGCCAGGCCGTGCGCATCGTTGAGCTTTAGCGCCGCCGCGACTCGCGTGCGTTGGTGGCAGCTTCGACACGGATGGTTCGAACCGCTTCCAGCGCCTGAACGCTCAGATCGGTGGCGATTATAATCCGCCGCATCTGTTCCGAGCCGACCGATGTGGGGTGTTCGGGATAGAGCACCTCGAACCGATAAGTCAGAACACCGTTTTCATCCGGTGTCAGGTCCTCATTTTCCGGGATCAGGCGGGCGTCATAAGCGCCCTGACGCGCGGCTATGCCTTCGGCATAGATGATGGCCCCGGACGGGTCCCGTTCGATGCGGAGGTCGGTAATCTCCTGGATCAGCACACCGATATAGGCATCCCCGGGTCTGCTACTGATCGCGCTGCGCTGGGGGATCAACGGGTTTGCATCCTCGGCTGGCGCGGTGGTTTCCATCGTCCGGCTGCTGCCGAACCAGTTTGAAGGGTTGGCCCGCGATGTGCGCCAGCCGCTGCACGCGGTCAGGGCCAGGGTCGTGACTAAAAAGGCCATCAGAGCCATACAGCGCATTGTCTTTATCCTGCTCGTCGGTCCTGTCTTTGGCCCAGGTTAGCGTAAAAGGGGCGCGTTGAAAACGCATATTGCCTGGGTCTGGACAGAGCAGGAATCCCATCATAAGTGATGCTGTGAACTAGCAAAAGGATATCTCATGGCAAGCGCTGCCTTCGAAGACATCGTAGGAGATTTCGAGTTTCTTGAAGACTGGGAAGACCGCTATCGATATATCATCGAACAGGGCAAGGCGATGGCCCCGCTGAACGATGCGCTAAAGGTGCCCGCGACCAGGGTCGACGGCTGTGCAAGCCAGGTCTGGCTGCACCCGCAGGTCGACGCGTCGGGATTGTTTCGCTTTGATGGGGACAGCGATGCGATGATTGTTCGAGGTCTGATTGCCGTTCTGCGCGCACTCTATAACGACATGCCGGTGTACAAAGTGGGGACGGTCGATGCCGCCGGGGAATTATCGCGGCTGGGGCTGGGCGAACATCTGTCGTCTCAGCGGTCCAACGGGTTGCGGGCGATGATCGCCCGGGTCCGGACGGTGGCGGCTCTGTAACCCAGCCCGCCAATGTGGTTGCCAGATCGCCATAGCCGGTGAACCGTCGTTCGAACGCGAGGCCCAGCTTGTCGGCGCATCCGCGCGCCTTTTGCGTCAAGACCGCATCGTCTGTTTGGGCCTGATAGACCAATTTGGTGTAGTGGCCGAAATACATTTCGCGCAGGTCCGGGTGGTGATCAAGCCCCAGCGGTTTCCAGACAAAGGCGTCGAAATGGCGCGCGAGAAAATCCGTTAAATAAAACGTTGTCAGGTCATCATCGCCCTTGGCGGCAAACCCTGCATTGCCTTCGAAAAAGCTGTAACAATGGGGGCCGGGCACCATCTCGACCCCTAATTCGGCACAAAGGTTCTGGAGTGCACCACCCGTACCACAATCGGCATAAACGACATAGATCCGATCATGGGCCGGGCGATGCCTGGCAACCGCAGCCCGAACTGCATCCGTGATTCGGTCAGGATGGTTGTGCAGGATCGCGGGCAGGCAGGTCAGGCTGATGTGGTCCCAGCCATTGCTCTTTGTCAAATCGATAATCTCGCGGGCCAATGCACCGCAAGCGATCAAAAGAATACGCCTTGCTCTGTTTGCAGGCACGCCGTTATGTGTCAGGGTGTCATCGGCCAGCATCGCGAGCCGTCAGCTGGTCGCCCGTTGGTTGTGCTTGCGCGACATGAACTCTTTGGCGGTTTCCACCGCCACGGCCGCATCACGGCAATAGGCATCGGCACCGATGGCCTGGCCGAACTCTTCGTTCAACGGTGCCCCCCCGACCAGCACGATGTAATCATCGCGCAGCCCCTGTTCGACCATCGTGTCGATCACAACCTTCATATAGGGCATCGTCGTGGTCAGCAAGGCGGACATGCCCAAAATATCGGGCTGTTCGTTTTTCAGTGCTTCCAGATATTTTTCGACCGGATTGTTGATACCCAGATCGACAACTTCGAACCCGGCACCTTCCATCATCATGCTTACAAGGTTCTTGCCGATGTCGTGAATGTCGCCCTTGACCGTCCCGATCACCATTTTCCCGACGCGCGGTGCCCCGGTTTCAGCCAGCAGCGGTTTCAGGATCGCCATACCACCCTTCATCGCGTTCGCGGCCAGCAACACCTCAGGCACAAACAGGATCCCGTCGCGGAAATCGGCACCGACGATGGTCATGCCGCCCACCAGCACTTTTGTCAGGATATGATACGGGGCCCAGTCGCGATCCAGAAGGATTCGCACGCCCTCTTCGATCTCTTCCTTGAGACCGTCATAGAGGTCGTCGAACATCTGGTGCACCAGTTCCTCGTCATCAAGCTTGGAGAGGACGATATCTTCTTCGTCGGACATGAGCATTTCCTCGACTTATTCCGGAATATACTCCGGTGTCCCATTTCGACATTTTTCGCGGGTTCCGAACGAAGCGACTGCGATATTTGCGACACCACCGGAACCGGGACCGACTATGTGACGTTGTGATGACAGATAAAAAGTGAAAATCCGTATGATTATCACGCTTTGGATCGTGGTTGTTCCTTTTTGTTCTGGTCACCGTGTCATGACACCATTGAATCACATAAACACCAACCGGTGGTGCACGCCGAAGGGTCAGCATCAACCAATCGGGCCGGTATGATGTAGCCCGGGACGCGGTGCATGACGGTTGGAATATTAACGAGGATCGGAGGGTTCCGGACCGAGTGCAACGTTGAAGTCTCGCACAGCGTCATCAGCTATAACAGCGCAGTCTCACCCCCTATCGCAGCTGCGAACATGGTTGTGTCTATTGCTTTGTGCAGCCCTGGCCAGGCATGGCGGAGCTCTGGATTCCGGAACCCGGCTGATCACGCGCCCGGATGTGCCAAATGTCCCGAGGCGCGAGTTGCGTGCACGGCGGTATTCGGTGGCCGCCATTGCGATGGGTACCAATACCGGCTTTGTTGCAAAATCCCTCCAGGCGTTCACTGTTCGTATCCGGTATGATCGCTGGAGGGCCATGAGCGGTTGTGCCCCCGCAACGCACAGGACCATCAACTGGCGGGTTTGTGCCATTGCACCAGGGGGAACACGCGGCGCGCGCTCAATTCGGATCGCCCTGGAGACCGCGCCGGAAGCCTTCCATCGGCGGCCCGGGTGTCTGGCCTGTCGGCCCTGTGGCACAGTTGAGCACCCGCCCCAGACGGCCAGCCCGGACCGAGCGATGACCAGGCTTCGACATGTTATCTTGCCATAGCATCCCCGTATCATGGGTCGGGGGCGAGGCTGGGGGCGAGAGGATGCCTGGTTGGAGCGCGTGGGCATGGCGGCCAGGAGGTGGTGGCGCATCCTAGTGCGAGACCCGCCCGTGGACCGGTGTGGCACCCCGGGAGGCTCGGGCCGTCGGGGTGTGGTCCTGACCGGCAATGCGGGTGAAGCGCTTATGCCATCCGAATCATCGGGGCGGATCCCGCCGGATCAGGATACCGGCTCAATCACCGCCGCCGGTGCCCATGACCCCCGAAAGTTTCAGAGCGTGGCCGTGGCACATCGCGGCACGGGGTGCCAACGCTGTCATTCTGTTGCGTGGGAATGTTGGACTGTGAAAGCAAGCTGGCTGACCCAGCGCGGTCAAAGGCATCGCGATGCCCCTCGGTCGCCCCTGTGGGGAAGATGGGGCAGATACCTACCGCCTGGGCTGCGTCGAAACCGGGGTGCGCCCACGTGAAACCGCTGGGACACCCCCCATGGCACAGGATCCGGAGCACCGGATCGGCCCCGTACCCGGCCAACAAACCGCGCCCGGCATACCCCCTCGCACCGGCTCTGCAGGACAAGCCATGTCCTGGGTAAGGGTTGGTCAGCCCGTCACCCGACTGGGCAACAAAGCCGCTGGATGCTGTCAACGGGTTGGTAAAATGGTTGGTTTTTGGATGAACAGCGAGAGACGCTGAATTACAGTCTGAAACGGCAACCCCCCTTTAACTGTTACGGCAAAGGTGTCAAATCCTGACCAGATGCTCACCGCTGTGCCGGAAATTGATTGATCCAATGCCTGTAACGCAGAGGCGCATTGTACCGGCTTTATAGCATTTGGGGATTGAATCTACCCGGCCAGATCTCAACCCAGCCCAAGGCGATGGGCCTGGTTATCCCGGGTGCATGTGATCCTGGGTTTTGCAAATTTTATCTTGCCGGATCGCATTCTATGCGAAAATTTGCCAAAAATGGCCAGACAGGCGAAGGTCAAAAACCAACCGCTGCCCAACCGAACCGGGCCTTACAAGGATGCGTCTTATACGGTCAACGGCACCTGTGACGCGGATGTCGAGGTGCCCCTGTGGCCGATATAACACCACCAACCGCTACGTTAGGTCGGGTTCAGGCCTTGGCAGGGCTGGTGCAGGCCGCCTGAACCGGCTGTGTCTCTGTCAAGATCGCATACAACTTCGATGCTTCAAGATTGGCGCGCAGCTTTGAACACAGTCCCGGTTGCCGCAGGGTCCGCGATACCAGGGCCAACGCCTTGAGGTAATCGACACCGGCGTCTTCAGGCGCAAAAACGGCAAAGGCGATATCCACCGGCCGCCGGTCTACGGCGGCAAATTCAATCGGTTTGTCCAGTATCAAAAATGCCCCACGCACGGAGTCCAGACCGGCAAGGCGGGTATGGGGCAGGGCGACGCCATGGCCAACACCGGTCGGACCCAGGCTTTCCCGTTCCATCAGCGCCTCGCACGCAGCAAAGACGTCGATGCCATAAACGGCATGCGCCAATTCGCTAACTTCTTGAAACAAACGCTTTTTGTTCGATGCCGTTGACAAGACCCTGATGGCCTCGGGCTTCAGGATGTCGGCAAGGTACATCATCGCAGGCTCCAACTGGGCAAAAAGGTTGCCTGTTTGAATTACAAATTACGGATCGATCCATCCGATGTTTCCGTCATCCCGGCGATAAACCACATTCAGTTTGTCTTTGCCTTCGTTGCGGAAAACCAGCACAGGTGCACCCGTGCGTTCCATTTTCCTCACGGCCTCGCCTACAGACAAAGAAGGGATTTTTGTTTCCATTTCCGCAACGATAATGGGCTGCGACGTTTCCAGCTCGGCATCCTTGGCCTGATTTTCCGAGGTGCCCCTATACGAGGGTGCCCCAAGAGGTTCGACAGATTCCGCCCGGTCACGATGATGATCCTTCAGTCGGCGTTTGTATCGGCGCAGCTGTTTTTCCATTTTTTCCGCACAGGCATCGAATGCGGCATAGATTTCGGTCGCATGCGCCCTGGCCTGGGCATTCAGTCCGGTGGATAGGTGCACCGTGGCTTCACAAACATATTCATGCGCAGACCGGGAGAAAACGATTTGGGCGTCGGTCGGTCGGTCGGCATATTTTTTAACGACTTCGGACAGTGCGGATTTGACATGTGTGGTAAGGGCCGAACCAATATCGATTTGTTTCCCGCTGATCTGATAGCGCATGGTGTTCCCCTCAAATAAAGTGCCGGGATCATATCTGTCTCTGTGCCCAGCGTGGATTCACGGGTCTGCTCGGCGACAAAAACGATGCACCGTATAAGCCCGGCTTGCGACCTTGAACAAAGGCTGAACGATTAACCAAATCCTGAACCGCAAGCATCATACGACAATTGAGGTACGATATAGGCAGCCTGTCAATAAAAAGCGGTGTGCCCTGTCATGAAAGTGCCAAACAGGGCCCGCTGTTCAAAAAATTTTAAAGTGTTCACCCAGATAGACGCGACGCACATTTTCGTTGGCGACTACCTCGCCGGGGGCACCGGACATCAAGACCTGACCATCATGCAAGATATAGGCGCGGTCCACGATTTCGAGCGTTTCGCGCACGTTTTGGTCCGTGATCAAGATCCCGATGCCGCGGTTTTTCAGATCGGTAACCAGATACCGGATGTCGCCGACCGAAACCGGATCAACCCCGGCAAAGGGTTCATCCAGCAACAGATATTTTGGGTTCGCGGCCAGTGAGCGCGCAATTTCCACTCGCCGCCGTTCACCGCCCGACAGTGCCAGCGCAGGGGCGCGCCGCAAATGTTCGATGGAAAATCCCGATAGCAGTGCTTCCAGGCGTTCGTGCCGGTTGCGCCGGTTGGATTCGGTAATTTCCAGCACGGCGGAAATGTTGGCTTCGACGGTGAGACCCCGAAAGATCGACATTTCCTGTGGTAGATATCCGATTCCCAGCCTGGCGCGCCGGTACATCGGCATATTGGTGACGGTCCGGCCATCCACACTAATGGTGCCGGCGTCCGGAAAGATCAGGCCGGAAATGGCATAAAATATGGTGGTCTTGCCCGATCCGTTGGGACCCAAAAGGGCGACAACCTCGCCCCGGTCCAGTGTCATCGACACGTCCCGGACTACTGCCCGTTTGCGATAGGATTTGCGCACCTTGTCAATGCGCAGCCCGCCTGAACCCGTTGTGACAGAAAGGGTCGGCATAGCGTGTCAGTCCCGGATGGGCTGCAGGACGGTGCGCACGCGCCCCGTTATCTGTGCCGTGCCGTCTATCAGGTTGACTTGCATCCGATCACCGGTGATTGCAGCAGGCCCCTGCATCAGCAATACGTCGCCCGTCATGGTGACAATGCCGGTATCAATCGAATAGTCCGCGCGCTGGGCCTCTGCCGCGTCTGTTCCGTTGACCAACAACACGTTGCCTTCGGCTTCTAACCGCTGGATGCCCGCAACCCCGGTATTGTACACGACAAAGACCTGATCAGCCGACAATTTCATTTCGCCCTGGCTGATCACGACCGACCCGATCAACAGTGCGGTGCCGTCCGTCTGGTTCACGTTCAGCGAATCGGCCACGATCTCGACCGGCAATGACGGGTCACCACGCAGCCCGCCAAAGGCGACATTTGTGCCTTGTGCGAATCCGGGTACCGCCAAAATTGCACCCAAGGACAATACCAGTAAAGAACGTAGAACGCGCACAGCCTATCTTTCTTATCGCTTTGGCAAATATAGCAGGTTCACGCCGTTTTTGAACAACAACCGCAACGCCACACCATCCGGGCTCGTGATTGTCATACTGCCCGCTGTAAAGGTGCCGATGGGGCCGCTGCCTGTCACCGGCCCCGGGCTATCCCCATTGATATCATTCAGTGCGGCGCGCAGCAAAGCGGTGTGCAGAACTAGACCGGTGGCATCCTCGATCATGACATCGCCCGAAAAAACCAGCTGCTCGGCGCTCAGGTCCAACTGACCCGTATTGGCGCGAATGCGAATTTCTTGGCCATCGGCGTTGCGCAAGCGGCCCAAAAATGCGTCCGCTTGCGTATCTTCGTCACTGGTCTGGCGTATACCGATGGCGCTGACGATGATTTCGTGACCGCTGTCGGTAATACCGGAAAAGAACGGGTTGGTGACCTGCTGATCTTTTAGTCGGTCGTCAAGGTCCCGGTTGGCAAAGGGAATGACCCCATCCGTTTCAGTACCGCGCGACAACAAAAACAGTGTGGACAGTAACGCCAGTGCCGACAGCGGCAGCACTGCTTTCAACAGGGAAACAAGGTGCGACCGACCATCCACGATGCCCCCCGATCAGCCCAAACCGACACGCAGGCAATCGTGGATATGCAATAATCCCTGGGCTGAACCACCACCTGTATCGGACAAAACAAAAAGACAGGTAATCTTGCGATCATTCATGGCCCTGATTGCCTCTTCAGCCAAAGCATCGGGGCCAATTGTGGTGGGACCGGACGTCATCACATCGCCCGCCACGTGATCCAGAAGACCGTCCATATGGCGCCGCAGGTCACCATCGGTGATGATCCCGGTTAGCGCGCCATCCTGATCTTTGACGCCAACAACACCGAAACCCTTGGCACTGATTTCCAGCAGGGCGTCGGCCATCGGGGTCATCTGTTCAACCAACGGCAAGGCGTCGCCACGATGCATCAGGTCACTAACCCTGGTTAATCTGGCACCCAGTTTGCCCCCCGGATGGAAAACGCAAAACTGTTCAGGACGAAAATCACGGTGCTTCATCAACGCAATGGCCAGCGCATCGCCCATTGCCAGAGACATCGTCGTCGATACGGACGGTACCATACCAAAGCCACAGGCCTCTCCCATCGAGCCTGAGACATCAGCGCACTGCCCGGGCAGCTGGACAAGCCGATCAGGGGAATGTCGAACCGGCGGGTAAAAGCCAAAAGATTGGCCAGTTCCGGTGCCTCGCCCGAATTTGAAACGACCAGCACAACATCGGATTCTGACACCATACCGAGATCGCCATGGCTGGCCTCTGCCGGGTGGATGAACAGGGCGGGTGTCCCGGTTGATGCCAGGGTTGCCGCAATTTTACGCCCGATATGGCCCGATTTACCGATCCCGCTGACGATCACGTGGCCTTTGGCATTCAGAATCAGACGCACGGCTGACACAAAATCCCCGCTCAGCTCGGCACATAATGCCTGCAAGGCATTGGCTTCGTCCGTGATCACCTGTCGGGCGGTCAACAAAAAAGCGTCATCATCGGTCATGAATGGGCGAATATGTCTGTTTCCGGCCAGCCAGCCAGATCCAGTTGCGCGCGCGTTGGCAGAAAGTCGAAACAATTCTGGGCCAGTTCGGTACGCCCTTCGCGCATCAGCCGCGCATCCAGTGCATCGCGCAATTGGTGCAGATACAAAACGTCTGATGCGGCATAGTCCAACTGTGTCCCGGTCAATTTGGCGGCACCCCAATCGCTCATCTGCTGCTGTTTCGAAATATCTACGCCCAGCAGCTCTTGGCACAGGTTTTTCAGCCCGTGCCGATCCGTATAGGTCCGCACCAGACGGCTGGCGATCTTGGTACAATAGACAGGTGCAGCAAGCACGCCAAAGGCGTGATACATCGCCGCAATGTCAAACCGCCCAAAATGAAAGAGCTTCAGAACGTCCCTATTCTCCAGAATCGTGTACAGATTCGGTGCCTCTGTCTGGCCCGGTGCCACTTGAACGATATGGGCGTCCCCGTCGCCGCCCGACATCTGGATCAGGCATAATCTGTCGCGATGCGGGTTCAATCCCATGGTTTCACAATCTATAGCGACCACTGGGCCCAGGTCCAGACCGTCGGGCAGATCATTTTTATAGGGATGATTGGCCACGGCAGCTCCTGGGCGTCGGGGGTTGTGCATAGATACACCTCTGACTGGTTGGCTTCAACATGAATTTTGTCGGTGACGGGCTGGTCTGGGCCGTGAAATCGTCTGTGCAGCCGACGACCCGGGTGTTCAGGATGGTCGGGGTACCGTCATTCGGCCAAAAGATACAGGATCAGCCCGGCGTACTTGTCGACAACGTGGATGCTTTGCCGACCGGGCAGCGCGAGAGCGGCGCGGTCACTGCCGGGTGTACCCATGTGCACCCGAACGCGCCACTACATCGCGTAACCAAACCACCAAAACCGCTTTACCCTATGTAAGGCCAGCGGACCGGACCGAATGGCCAAATCAAAGCTTCGGCCGAACATCACACTGTCACGCAGGGGTCTTTTAAAAGCTGTGCCATCACTTCATCCGATGCCTCGAAATTAGTGGTCACCCGCTGGACATCATCATCGTCTTCCAGCGCGCCCACCAGCTTTATCAGCTTTTGCATTCCATCCAGGTCCAGTTCGGTCCTGATGGTCGGTTTCCAGATCAGCCTGGTGCTCTGGCTTTCGCCCAGTTCCGATTCGAGCTTGTTCAAAACGTCGTTCAGGTCAGTATCGGCACACCAGATGATATGGCCATCCTTGCCGCTTTCGACATCTTCGGCCCCGGCTTGGATCGCGGCCATCATCACCGTGTCCGCGTCCCCCACCTCGGCTGGATAAGCGACCTCGCCCGTCCGTTCAAACATAAATCCGACCGAGCCGGTTTCGCCCAGATTGCCGCCGTTCCTGGAGAAAGTGGACCGGACGCGGGACGCGGTACGGTTGCGGTTGTCTGTCAGGGCCTCGACAATCACCGCCACGCCCGACGGGCCATACCCCTCGTATCGGATTTCTTCGTATTCCTCGCCCTCGCCCGTGACCGATTTCCTGATTGCCCGTTCGATATTGTCCTTGGGCATGGATTGCGATTTGGCCTCTTTTACGGCCAGACGCAGGCGCGGGTTTTTGTCCGGGTCCGGATCACCCATCTTTGCGGCGATGGTGATTTCTTTGGAAAGTTTTGAAAACAGTTTGGCACGCACGGCGTCCTGGCGCCCCTTGCGATGCTGGATGTTTGCCCATTTTGAATGACCGGCCATGATTGCGTTCTATCCTGTCATGGATAACTTGATCTGACCAGCTCAATACGCCAGTACCATAGCCGAAGGCAAGGTTGGACACCTGTTTGTGCCCCGAAAATGTGGCTGTGCGGGCCTTTCGCCAATGTGATGCTTTGCCTTGGGATCGAATGTTTAGGCCAGTGTCAGAGGGGCCAAATGAATGGAATAAGTGCCGAGGCCAACAGGCCAACGCTGAGGTTCAGGGGAACCCCCATGAATCGATACCCGCCGGGACCATAGACCAACATATTGGTCTGATACCCGATCGGCGTCGCAAATGAGGCAGAGGCCGCAACCATCACCGCAATCACCAATGGGCGGGTTTCCAAGCCCATCGCCTGTGCCAAACCAATGGCAATCGGCGTCACCACCACGGCCACAGCGTTATTGGATACCAGCTCTGTCAGGACCGATGTCAACAGGTAAACCGCCCACACGATCAGGATCGGGGGCAACATGCTCAATCCCGGTGCGATGGCATCGACAATCAGACGCACCGCGCCCGAGCTTTCCAGCGCCGCGCCAATTGCGAGCATCGAAAAGATCAGCGCCAGGAGGCGGCCATCGATAAAGGAAAATGCCTCATCCGCGTCGATGCAGCCCGAGATGAGAACGACTGCCACAGCGATCACCGATAGCATCAGGATCGGCGCGACGCCCAGCGCGGCGAGCACCACGATCCCCAAAAGGGCTGCGATGGCGATCGGCGCATGGCTGCGCCGAAACGCGCGGGCCGAGGGTTTGGTGACGTCCACAAGGCCCATATCGGTGGCCAAACGCTGAATATCGGCCGGCGCCCCTTCCAGAAGAAGTGTGTCTCCCACGCGGACAACCAGATCGTCGAGCTGGCCCCCGATATTCTGGTTCCGGCGGTGCGCGGCGAGCGTATAGATCCCATAGCGGCGGCGGAGGCGCAGCGAGACAAGGGTGCGTCCGATCATCCGGCAGCCTGGTGTGATCAGAACCTCAACCGTCGAGGTCTCGACCGCTGAAACCTGATCGACCCGTTTGAGCGACTTGTTCCGCTGGAGGCTCAGAAGTTCGGTCATCTGGGTGCGGAGAACGACGCGATCGCCGACCTCGAGCGTGACGCCCTGAAGATTGCGGCGGAGCGAGGCATCGCCGCGGATCACGTCGATCAGCCGCACGCCGTCGCGTTTGAAAAGCTGGACACCCAGAACCTCGCGGCCGACCAGGTTGGATTCCGGTGGGATCACCGCTTCGGTGAAAAACTTCATCTTCGATCGATCCGACAGCATGTCG
>JACOMT010000023.1 GCA_014623385.1 Paracoccaceae bacterium | reverse complement strand
TACAGGTCATACCCGCCAGCAACCCGGCCATTTCGGACCAGCCTTGTGACTGCCAGCGCCACGATTGTCCTTCGGAAGCGCCTTGTTTTTCCGCATCGGGCAAGGCTACCTCCAACAACATTGCGAAAAAGGGCCTATGCATGTTGTTCAGACCCTGTCAGCATCTTGCAGGTCATGGGTTTGCTCTTCATAATCGGATTGAGCAGCGATTTTAACCCTGCGTGCCGATGAGGCCTTCGGGGGCGGTGCTGTACGATGGCGGCCTTGTTGTGACCTACAGTCCAAGGATCAGGACGGGTCCGGCGTTGTAATCTTCGCCCGGTGCTTGACACCCTACTCACCGGCCATGCCTTTGACAAGGACATGGAAGGCACCGCTGATTGCACGGTCATTTATATGTTTGACGACCAAACTATCATCTACGTCCAAGCCGCCAAAGGCATCCAACTGGACGCCCCTTACATGCCCAGTGACATGGGTGCCAACCTGATCAAAATTATCGGTTCGGCCCATGGCGATGACCTGACCGGCAACGCCAATGACAACCGGCCCGAGGCCGGTACGGGCCACGATACCGCGCGCCCCTTCCCCGCCCGGTACAGCACCGGAAGACACCGGAAGACGTGGCGCACCCCTGCCCTGCTCTGATGCACGCCCCGGCCGAAACTGCCAAGACGTGCCAGTTGAATGACATCATGGGGCTTGGCTTTACCTACCGGCCCTCAAACGATGCCGGGCGCTTCTCTGTAAACGCGACAACGCCTTCGCGAAAATCGCGTGACGCCCCGCATTCGCCCTGCAAACGCGCCTCGGTTTCCAGCTGATCGCTGACCGTATTGTGCCATGACCCCCGGATCGCCTCTTTGACAGCGCGATAGGCCAGCGTGGGACCATTGGCTAGGTGTTCGGCTCGCCCGCGCCAATGCGCATCAAAATCATCATCCGCCACCGATTCCCAAATCAGGCCCCAGTCATCGGCTTGTTTTGCGCTGATCTTGTCAGCAAACAGCGCAGCACCCATCGCCTTGGCCCCGCCCATCATGCGCGGCATCAGATATGTGCCACCCGCGTCCGCCGGACCGTTGACCGCCGCAATTGTGGGTACTGGACAATCAAAGATCATCCGCAGTATCGGTTCGTATTCATCGCGCAGGACCCGTTCCAGGTCGATTGCCCCGCCACCGGCTGCATCGCCCAGATCCTGGCCCGTGCAAAAGGCACGCCCGACCCCGGTCAGCACAATCACCCGCGCCTGCACCTGTAGTGCTTTGATGGCATGAGGGATTTCCGCGCGCATTTGCGTGGTCAGCGCATTCATCTTGCCCGGGCGGTTCAGGGTCACAATCCCGATGCCATCGTCCAACGACGTGATGAGTGTTTCATAGTTCATGTGTGTCTCCACAAACCCTCGTACGCGCTACTTTATCCCATGTGTCATGTGAGGTCAGAGGCACCATGCGTCAATCCTTGAGAATTTCTTGCAGCCGGGCCTGTTCGCTATCTGTCAAATCGGCCTCTGTCTCGGACGTTGCCCTCTGGCGATTGCGCAAAAATCCAAAACCGACGGCCCCCCCCAACAGCAACATCACAGGACCCGCCGCCCAAAGCAGCCAGTTTGATCCGTTGAACCCGGGCCGTAACAGCACATATTCGCCGTACCGGGCAACGACAAAGGCAATCACCTCGTCATTCGTATCCCCGGCCACCAGGCGATCACGCACCAGAACACGCAGATCCCTGGCCAAGGCTGCGTGACTTTCATCAATGCTCTCGTTCCGGCAGACAAGACAGCGCAAGCTGCGGCCCAGATCGCGCGCACGTTTTTCCAGCATCGGGTCGCTGAGCATCTCGTCCGGCTGCAACGCCCAAAGCGGGGTTGCAAACAGTAACAAAAGGATGCTCAGTGCCGCTTTCATTCTGCCGGAGTCCCCCGGGGCGCGCCTGCCGCCACGCGAAACCGGCGATCCGATAGGCTGAGCGCTCCACCAAGCGCCATCAGGATGCACCCCGCCCACATCCAATTGGCCAGCGGTTTGATATAGGTGCGCAGGGTCCAGCCGCCGTTCGATTGCTGATCACCAATGACGACATACACATCATGCAAAAATCCATAGGCGATCCCCGCCTCTGTCGTTGGCATACCGGCTACCGGATAAAACCGTTTTTCGGGATGCAGGATGGCCAGAACGCGGCTCCCCTTGGCCACAGTCAGGTCCGCGCGGGTCGACAGATAATTCGGGCCCCGAACATCCTCGACCGCCTCCAATGTCAGGTCAAAGCCCGCCACCTGGAACGCCTCTCCCAACCGAGCGATGCGGATATCATCTTGTTTCCAGGCAATCAGCCCAGCAATCGCGACAAAGGTGACGCCCATGCCTGCGTGAGCCAACGATTTTCCCCAATCGGCCCGTGGCAGGCGCATCAGCCGCGCCCACCCTCCTGTGCCCGTCCGTGACCAGAGATCGGTTACCGCGCCCGCAACGATCCAGGTGCCCATGAATACGCCCAAGGGACCCAACGCGCTGCGCCCGGTTTGCAGCGCCCAGACTAGCGCCGCCAGGACCACGGCCAGGGCGAGTGCAGGGCGCAACCGGACAAGGCCGCGGACGATCTGGCCGCGCTTCCACGACAATATGGACCCGACGGGCAAGATCAGTCCCAGCAAAACCATGAATGGCGTGAACGCGCGGTCAAAAAACGGCGGTCCCACGCTCAACCTGCGATCAAACAGCAGTTCGGCGATAATGGGCCACAGAGTGCCGACAAAGACCACAAAACACCCAACCGCCAACAGGATATTGTTTGCGACCAACGCACCCTCGCGGCTGATAATGCTGAAAATCCCCTTTGCCTTCATCGCTTGGGCGCGGGCGGTAAAAAGGCTCAACGCCCCACCGATAAACACCAGCATAATCATCAGGATAAATACGCCGCGTTCCGGATCATTGGCAAAAGCATGGACTGAGGTCAAAAGCCCGGAGCGCACGATGAATGTCCCGATCAGCGAAAACCCGAATGCCAAAATAGCCAGCAGGATGGTCCAGCTGTTCAACGCCTCGCGCTTTTCAACCACGATCACGGAATGCAGAAGGGCCGCAGAAATCAGCCACGGCATGAACGAGGCGTTTTCCACCGGGTCCCAGAACCAAAACCCGCCCCAGCCCAGCTCGTAATAGGCCCACCAGGACCCCAGCGCGATGCCGATGGTTAGAAAAATCCACGCCGCCAGAGTCCAGGGCCGCACCCAGCGACCCCAGGCTGCATCCACCCGCCCCTCAATCAGTGCCGCCACCGCAAAGCTGAACGCCATGCTGAGCCCGACATAGCCGAGATACAGAAATGGCGGATGAAGGGCGAGCCCGGGATCCTGCAACAGTGGGTTCAGGTCTTGCCCGTCAAAGGGCGGTGTAACCAACCGTTCAAAAGGGTTCGAGGTAAAGAGAATAAAGGCAAGGAACGCCACCGCGATGGCCGATTGCACTGCCAGAACGCGCGCCTTGAGCGTTGGCGGAAGATTGCCGCCAAACCAGGCCGCCAACGCCCCGAACAGGGTTACGGTCACAACCCATAACAACATAGAGCCCTCGTGATTGCCCCAGGTGCCGCTGATTTTGTAAATCATGGGTTTCGCCGAATGACTGTTTACCGTAACCAGCCGCAGCGAGAAATCCGAGCTGACAAAGGCCCACATCAGCGCAGCAAAGGCAAAGCCGGTCAGCAGAAACTGGGTACCGGCGGCAGGTCCGGCAACCGCCATCCATCCGCCCCAACGCCTTTGTGCGCCGATTAGAGGCACAATCATCTGAACAATTGCCACCATAAAGGCAAGGATCAGCGCGAAGTGACCAAGTTCCGTAATCATGCGGACAGTATAAGTCGCTAACCGCACCGCTGCCAATCGCATTGCGATGACGTGCAAGTTCAGGTTGGTACTGTACGCCAGCCCGATTCACGCCGGTTATTCAAGGCCGGATTGGACTCCAGCCCCAGCCTGGCCAGCGTCAGATTTGCGCCCCAATCCGTGTCCGCAACACCAGGGCTGTCCGACCGCAACCGGTAGCCTCCCCCTTGATCACCCCACAGGCATGCGTCACGGTGCCCGTGACCAAATTTCGGAAAATCCTGGCACTTGGGAAACTGGCGATGATGCGCACCAGCGCCCAATAACCTGCGAGCAACAGCACGAGGCCCGGCAAACCCCAGTCGCAGAACAATGGTGGGAATCACGGGCAGAACGGACAATATGATAACCGGGCGCATCAGGTGGTTAATATCCTCGCGATGCCGTCGAATGAACCACATACGATTCCATTGCGCGTGGGTATCCGCGGGTACCATTGTCACGTCCGCTTTGGCGTTGGGGCGGAACACCCCGCCAACCTGTTCTACCCCATCGCCGAATCGTATCACCCCATGCCGCGCCGCGTTGCCACCCGCGTTCACATCCGTATCGAACATGACGACCCGCAGCAGCGCGAGGCGCGTGTGCTCATAATAGCGGCGGATAAAGACATCGATGGCCTGATCCTGGCTGAGTGCGCGAACATCCTGTGCATGGCCGATTTCCCCTGTTCGGCCCCAAAACCTGCCCATCTGCGCCCATCCGGCCCAATTTCGATCTCTCACTCAACACCAAACTGTTACCGCCCAAAATCCCGTTGGCACCCATCCCCCAACCCCTTATTTTCAAGGCCCATCCCCCAGCCCGATTCTGTCCCGAGTAGTTCCGGATCAAGCATTATTTCTGTCGTCCTAAATATCGCCATCGCCTGTCAGATCCAAACCCGGCTGCCGCTTCGTCGCCCCGCCGGGATCGTTCATAAACCCGCCTGCGCGGTGGCAAGGGACGCGGACCCTTGACCCCTTGGCCTAGCTGTCAGGACCTTTGTAAACACCTTGTTCCCTTAGCGTGTCGACAAGTTCGGCGGGCATGTAGGATTCATCGTGTTTTGAAAGAATTTCAGTGGCTTCAAAGACACCGTTGACGTATTTTCCAGTGCCAACCATACCTTCTTTTTCTGCAAAAAGATCAGGCAGAACACCCTCGAACGTCACCGGAACCACGGCCCGGCCGTCGGTCACGGAAAAGCGGGTCGCGGTACCTGTACCCCGCACAATACTACCTTCAACCACCAGACCCCCCAGGCGAAACACCTCGGTCGGTGCGGGTGGTTCGGCGATGACCTGGCTGGGAGCACGAAAAAAACTGATCCCGTCGCGCATCGCATAACCGATCAGTCCGGTTGCCATCGCCAAGGCGACAACCGTGATCAGGATAATCTGAATACGGCGCTGTTTTTTCAGGGATTTCATTCTGCCTAGCCTATGGGAACAATGGCACGGGCATCAACCCGTCGGTTTCGTCGTAGCCAAGCATCAGATTGGCATTTTGCACCGCCTGCCCGCCACTGCCTTTGGTAAGATTGTCCAGTGCCGCGATCACAATCACCCGGCCGTCAATCCGGTCGGCCACAACCCCGATATGGCAAAAATTCGACCCGCGCACATGATGGGTGCCGGGCGTTTCGCCAAAAGGCAGCATTGTAATAAAGGGTTCGTCAGCATATTGCGCGACCAGCGTCTGATACACCGTCTGCGCTTCACCCTTGACATAAGCCGTCGCCAGAATGCCGCGATTGGCAGGGATCAGATGCGGCGTGAATTGGATGTGCACAGGCCGTCCTGCCACCTTGGAAAATTCCTGATCGAACTCTCCCAGATGCCGATGTACACCACCCACCGCATAGGCGTGATAGCCTTCGCTTAGTTCTGCGTGCAGCAAATTTTCTTTCAGGCTGCGCCCCGCGCCGGAAACGGCACATTTGAGGTCCAGAATAATGTCGTCCAGATCAATCACACCCGCAGAGATCAGGGGCCGCAGCGCAAACTGGCCGGTTGCCGCATTACAACCGGTGCCCGCAACCAACCGGGCCGACCGGATATCATCGCGGTAAAATTCGGTCAGACCATAGATCGCCTCGGCCTGGGTTTCGACGGCAGAATGCGGATTGCCATACCATTTTTTATAGTCATCGGGATTCGACAGCCGGAAATCCGCGCTCATATCCACGATTTTCAGCGATTTGGGCAGCCCGCGAATGACCGCCTGGCTGGTTTCGTGGGGCAGCGCGCAAAAGACCAAATCGACAGTAGAAAAATTGATCTCTTCGATCTTCTGCAGATTCGGCAAATCCAGATGGCGCAGATGTGGAAACACCTGGGCCATGTCCATCCCGGCCTTGCGCTCTGCCGACAGGGCCGCAATCCGCATGGCCGAATGCCCGGCCAACAGCCGGATGGTTTCGGCACCCGTATAGCCAGAGGCACCCAAAATCGCGATGTTGTGGGCCATATCAGGCCTCGATCCTCAAAATTTATCAGATATTTGAGGTAGAAGCACCAGTTTTTCAAGCCGCGGTGAACGGGATTCGTCGTCTCAGAAGCCGGGTCGCCGCCGACCATTTCCGGCCGGTGTGCTGGATAGTTGACCAGCGAGGCGGCCACCGGATGACCTTGGCTGAATATGGTCACATCGGGACCCAAAGCCGTCTGAAAACAGATAAAGTGTAATCCAAAATCGCTGCTTTGGGCTTGGGCATCCACATAGGCTGTATATCAACGCCTCGGCATCGCATCGACAACGCCGCCACAGGCCTGGGTTCACACCCCAATGCTACATGTCAAAAGCCGCATTGCGGGTCAGGTCGTAAATGTCATCTGCATTCCGAGCACCATGGGATGTATGGGCACTGTAAGATGACATAAAACGGTTTTGCCCGCCCGGACGAGAAAAGTTTCATCGACAAGGTCCACATGGGGTACCTGCGACCCGGGCCGAGAGCCCCCGGGTTCGGATACCATGGTCAAAGGGGCGGACGTGCGGGCGGGTATTGGCTGACAAGGCCCGTGCCAGCAAGATCAACCGGGACCGCCCTGCGCGGGTGCCACCGTGACGGGATCATGCGAAAAGCCGTCTGTCATCCGCCCGTGATCGACCCCTACGGGCCCGGGAAAAACGCGGGGGTAAGCGGATTTCCAAGCGCCGCTTGAGGAATTGAGCAATGCCTATGCCACGATGACGCGCCGCCCGATAGTTCAGGTTGGCCAAAAAAACGCCCGACTGGCGATAGCGGCAATCAGGCAGAACTTGCAGGGAGCCGCCCCTCAACCCGCAAACACCGGCAATCACATAACCGGACCACCAAAACCGCTTTGCCCGATGTAAAGCCAGCGGACCGGACAGAATAGCCCGATCAAAGCTTCCGCCGAACATCACGCGCTCACGCATAGGTCTTTAAGTGTACTGCCAAGTCCAAATCTGGCAAAAGCCGTGCGATGGCGTCAAGAACCGTCAGCCTGCCCACAACGCAACCAAAAATACCAACCGCCATGTGCGCTGTCTCTTAGGTGCGGTGCCGTTCCTCGAACTCAAACCCATTATCGTAGGATTGAAGCGGTGTCGGGGACAGCTCATACGTTGCTTGGCGCAAATAGTCCATCATTGCTCCGGAATTGCTGGCCAGCAGATCCAGCGTGTCGCGTTTCAGTGGTTCGCCAATGACCACGCGCACCGGCGTGTCGACGCGTTTTTTGAACTCGCGGATCAACAGCCCCATGCGCAGTGTGTAATGCAAATGACTGGCAATGCTGAACAAACGGCTGGTATGCCCATCAAAGAAGACGGGAACCACGGTGGCATTGGACTTTGCCACCATCCGCGCGGTGAACCCGCGCCAGCTGGGATCCATGGGGCGCGAAAAGAGTTTGGCGGCAGTACTCACAGTGCCACCCGGAAAGATACCAATGGCCCCACCATTGCACAAATATTTCAGCGCGGTTTTCCGCGTTTCGATGTTCAGTTTGACCGCCTCTTTGGTTTCATCAAACGAGATTGGCAAAATGATGTGATTTAACTCTTCAGCTTTGCGAAAAACCCGGTGTGCCAGAATACGGAAATCGCCCCGCACCCCGGATAGGATATGCCCCATCATCAGACCATCCAAAATGCCATAGGGGTGGTTCGCGATCATAATCAGAGGACCGTCCCCTGGAATGTTGTTCAGCGACCCACCAACCACGTCCAGGGTCAATCCATAGCGTTCCACCATCACCGCCCAGAAATCACGCCCGGCCGCCACATCCCGCTCATATCCATCCGCACGTTTGATAAGGCGCAAACGGCCCGTCGTGTTTTCCATTAGACGGATCATGGCCCGTCCGCTTTTGGTTTCGGCGGAGTAGGCGTACGAGACATCACGGGCCACCTGGCGGCGCGAGGGCATTCAAAACTCCAGTTTAGCTTGCATGAGACGATTATTATTCGGCTATTCGGCGGCCTCGGCCAGTCCCGTCGGCCCAACGCGCAAGGCGGCTAGTATTTCCTGGCGTCTTTTGTCAGCCTTGGCCTTATTCGCCATTTTTATGGGACCAAAACCACGGATTTGCAAAGGCAATGCAGCCAAGGCGACAATCATGTCCTTTGTTCCGGTTCTCAGGTGAGGCAGAGCCTGTTTCAGGTCTGCCTCATACTGTTTGATCAACGCCCGTTCCGTTTTGCGTTCCGTAGTATAGCCAAAGATGTCAAATGGGGTCCCGCGTAAGAATTTGAGCGCGCGAAGTATCTTGAACGGTACCGTCATCCATTCCCCAAAGGCCCGTTTCAAGGGGCGGCCATTGGATCCGGTAGCACCCAGAATGGGCGGAGCCAGATAATAGGTCAGGCGCAAGTCCCCATCAAACTCCGTCTCGGCCTTGTCCCTGCTGGAAAGTAACAGGCGCGCGATCTCGTATTCATCCTTGTAAGCCAACAGCTTATGATAGCCCTTGGTGACTGCCTCTTTCACATCGGCATCGGTGATACTGTCGACTATCCGCAGATACCGTTTGGCCAGGCGGTTGCCCTGATAAGCGCGCAGGTGCTCGGCGCGATAGGCGATCTTGTCTTCCAGCGATTTCGGTATCTGGATCATCCCGGGTTGCGACAGTGCCGAAGCCTCTTGCGGATAGAGTACGGCCCACCGCCCGATTTCAAAGGCGCGCAGGTTCCGGTCCACCGCCGCGCCGTTCAGCGTTATGGCTTGGGTGATCGCGTTATGGCTTAGTGGGATCAAACCTTGCTGCCAGGCCGCGCCGAAAATCATCATGTTGGAAAAGATGCTGTCACCCAATGTGGTTTTCGCGAGATCGGAGGCATCAAGCAACGCCAGCTTGTCCTGAAGCCGCGCCTCCAGCGCCAGCGTCAGCCGATCACTGGGCAACGCGAATTCGGTGTTGCGTGTAAAATCCCCCGTGATGATCTCGTGGCTGTTGACCACCGCGCCAGTGCGACCAGTGCGGGTCAATCCGAGGGTTTTAGCCCCAGCGGACACCAACAGATCACCGCCGATCAGCGTGTCGCATTCCCCTGTGGCCACGCGAATGGCGCTGATATCCTCGGGCCGTTCGGCCAGTCGACAATGGATATGTACCGCCCCGCCCTTTTGCGCCAGACCGGCCATTTCCATCATGCCCGCCCCTTTCCCATCGAACTGGGCGGCCTGGGCCAGGACCGCGCCAATGGTGACCACCCCGGTGCCCCCAACGCCAGTGATAACCACGTTGTGGGTGCCATTGATTGCGGGCAGATCGGGCAACGGCAAGTCGGGCAGATCCAGTTCTATGGCCGCCTCTTTGCGAATTTTGGCACCTTCAATAGTCACAAATGACGGGCAAAACCCTTTGATACAGGAAAAATCCTTGTTGCAGGATGACTGATCAATCGCCCGCTTGCGACCCATCTCGGTTTCCATGGGGACAATTGACACACAGTTTGACTGTACCCCACAATCTCCACAGCCCTCGCAGATGTCTGTGTTGATGAACACGCGCTTATCCGGATCGGGAAAGTTGCCTCGTTTGCGGCGGCGGCGCTTTTCGGCGGCACAGGTCTGGACATAGATGATCACCGACACGCCGGAATGTTTGGCGAATGTGGTTTGCACCTGCATCAGGTCGGCGCGTTCATGGATTTCTACGCCCAGCGGGAAGGCACGCAGGTCCAAATCTTCCTTTTCATCATGCACGACGGCGACGTGTTCAACGCCCATCGCAGAAACCTCGGCGGCTATGCGGTGCGGGGTCAACCCGCCCTCATTTTCCTGCCCGCCCGTCATCGCAACCGCATCGTTGAACAAAATTTTATAGGTCACATTCGTCCCGGCAGCCAACGCCGCGCGGAGCGCCTGAACACCCGAATGATTATAGGTGCCATCGCCCAGGTTCTGAAATACATGATCCCGGTTCGAAAACGGTGCCTCGCCAATCCAATTTGCCCCTTCGCCGCCCATGTGCGTATAACCCAACGTTTCACGATCCATCCATTGGGCCATGTAATGGCACCCGATCCCCGCATAGGCTCGGCTACCTTCGGGCACTTTGGTGGAGCTGTTATGCGGGCAGCCAGAGCAGAAATAGGGAATACGCGTGGCAATATCCTCGACATCGTTACTGCGCCGTGCCTCGTCCAGCATCTGTAATCCGGCGCGGATACCATCAGTATCCCTGCCTTCCTCGAAAAACACACGCCCCAGCCTGGTCGCGATCAAAATGGGATCCAGCGCGCCCCGGGTCGGAAACAGCTCTTCCCGTGCCATGCCGCCTGCCCCACTTTTGAACCATCCATAGACCCGGCGACCCCGGCGGTCGTCAAAGATCGCCTCTTTGATCTGCACCTCGATCAGCTTGCGCTTTTCCTCGACCACAATAATTAGGTCCAACCCTTCAGCCCAATCGATAAAGCTGGCCATATCCAACGGGAAGGTTTGGCCAATTTTGTATGTGGTAATGCCCAGATGGTTAGCCTGAGCCTCATCGATATTCAAAAGCGAAAGCGCATGGGTCAGGTCCAGCCAGTTTTTCCCCGCAGCCACCAGTCCGATTTTGGCACCCGGCTTGCCCCAGATGCGACGATCCATTTTGTTCGCCCGAGAAAACGCTTCTGCCGCGTAACGTTTGTAATCGATAACCCGCGCCTCTTGCGCATGCGGGGTGTCGACCAGACGAATGTTCAGGCCGCCCTGCGGCATCTCGAAATCGGGTTTAATCAGTTGAACGCGATGCGGGTCGCCATCGATGATCGAGGTCGCCTCAACCGTGTCTTTCATGGTCTTCAGCCCGACCCATAGGCCGCAAAACCGGCTGAGCGCGATGCCGTAAACCCCATAGTCAATGATTTCCTGCACACCTGCCGGACTGACGACGGGCATATAGGCATCCATTAACGCCCATTCCGATTGATGAAGCACGGTGGAACTTTCGCCGGTATGATCATCGCCCATGGCCATCAGAACACCGCCCAGGGCGCTGGTCCCCGCCATATTCGAGTGGCGCACCACGTCGCCCGACCGATCCACACCTGGACCCTTACCGTACCATAGACCAAAGACACCGTCAAATTTACCCTCGCCTCGCAATTCTGCCTGTTGACTGCCCCACAACGCGGTGGCGGCCAGATCCTCGTTCAGCCCGGGTTGAAAGGTCACATCATAGGTGGCCAGATGCTTGGCGGCACGCTGCATCTGCATGTCGACCGCACCCAGTGGCGAACCACGATAACCGGTCACCAGCCCTGCCGTATTCAGACCCGCCGCCTTGTCCCGCTCCTTTTGTGTCAGCATCAGACGTACCAGAGCCTGCGTTCCGTTCAATAAAACCGGCGATTTTGTCAGATCGAAACGGTCATTGAGCGAAATTTTTCGCATGCACATCTCGGTACCTCCCACGTGGCGAAAGTTGCCGTGTATTATCCTAACAATAGGGTATAAATATTGACCTGTACAGAAATATTTTTCGTTTATGATCAAAAATGCCTGTTAAAAACGTCTGACACCCGACACATCAGGACATCAACCAAAAGGGACATCAAAGTTTCGATATGGATTGGGATAAACTCAGAATATTTTACGCAGTAGCTGACGTCGGCAGCCTGACCCGTGCCGGAGACCGGTTGAATCTGTCACAATCCGCTGTCAGCCGACAGGTGCGCGCGCTAGAGGAAAGCCTGAATGCCACGCTGTTTCACCGGCACGCACGGGGTTTGCTTCTGACCGAACAGGGCGAATTGCTGTTTGACGCGGCCAAATCCATGGCCAAACGGCTAGATGCCGCCGCCGCGCGCATCCGCGACAGCGAAGAAGAATTGTTCGGCGAATTGCGGGTGACGACGACCTTTGGCTTTGGTACCCTTTGGCTCGCTCCGCGTTTGCCAAAGCTCTACGAAGAATATCCCGACCTTAAAATCGACCTGATGCTGGAAGAACGTGTTCTGGACCTGCCAATGCGCGAAGCAGACGTGGCCATTCGCATGAAGGAACCTAGCCAGGCCGATCTGATCCGTAAACGGTTGATGAGCGTGCAGATGCGGCTCTTCGCCTCGCGCAGGTATCTTGACCGGGAAGGTGTGCCTGCCGACATCTCGGAGATATCGAACCACCGGCTGGTCTGTCAAAACCCTTCCTCGGCCCAGGTGGCGGCAGGTGCTGTGCTGGTGCGGAAGCTAATCATGCACAATCCCCGGTCGCTGTTGACCATGAACAGCTATTTCGGTGTCCTGCAAAGTGTCGGGCATGGCCTGGGAATCGGTGTGCTGCCTGACTATGTAACCGAAGATTTCCCGGATCTGGTGCACGTTTTACCGAAAGTTGTATCGTCCGAAGTACCTGTTTTCCTTGCCTACCCCGAGGAATTGCGGCACTCTAAGCGCGTTTCTGCCTTCCGCGACTTTGTCAAGAATGAGATCATTCAACACCGCAAGCAGTTAAGACAACTCGGTAAACGATGAGACATGCGCAAAATGCACAGCATGAATGCCACACATGCAGCATAAACATCCTTGCTCACACGTAAACCGGTAACCAAATGAGCAAACGAAGCCAAGCAAGCATATTTAATGATCGCCCTCGTACCTCTTGTTGGGCTTCGGCAAGGCTCAATGCCCGGCCTTTTTGTCCAATGGTATCCGAACCCATACTACAAGCACATAATAGTCCCAGACAAGCTAACCGAAATACATCGAAATAGCATTCCCGGGGAAAAGAATGTTTGTCTAAGACCTCTGCATAAGTGGAGGATTGCGGACAAACCATCAACCCGGTATGCTCTTGGAAGGCATTCAGGGGTGGTTTCAGGTACCTGTTTTTGCGCAGTTCGTGTCGAACGCGGTTCGGTACAAACGACGTTCTGACCAGTATTGACGTACCAGTGGATTGGCGGTGGTGTTCGCCAGTCCTAAAGCGTGCATTGGGACGCATCGGGATCGGGCCCCAAGGTTACGATCCGCTGGTCCGCTTCAAGCGTCTGCTGATCAGGCAGTGGCACCCC
>JACOMT010000022.1 GCA_014623385.1 Paracoccaceae bacterium | reverse complement strand
GGGCTGCTTGGTGCTGGCTGGGTCAACGCGGTGCTGATTGCGGCGCTCAGGAACAGGAGGTCGCGTGATCAGGATGCGGATTTCGGAGGGATGGCTTTGAACTTTCAGTACGCGCTTGCACGATGTCGGGCACCGGGTAGAGGTTGCCACCCATAAAAGACCATGCTCTCATGGCTGACCCGCCGTGATCTCCCAAAATAGCCTGCGACCGGACAGGCCAGGACAATCCCGGACCTGCTCCGAAAATCACGCTGTCACGCAGAGGTCTTAACGTAATATTGCATCCCGTCATGCAGGTTCCGGTGTCCAATAGATCATGCTGGGCGGGCGCGTTTCCGACTCACTTAACCCGTTGACTGTATTGCCGCTCAGCCCCGGCTAAAGCGCGATTTGTTCGGGAGCGGACCGGTGTGGCCTCGCCTTTGGCACAGCCAAAGGCGAGCACGGTTCCACGTCAGGCAAGGTGTTCAATAATCAGAACCACCATACCACCGCCAATTGCACCCAGCAATGCGGGCCACAGGATGTCGGGCAGGCACCTGCGCCTGGAGTTCGGTTGCAGTGCGGCCCGGGCGACCAACGCGGATTCTACCAGCTCGGGCAGGCGCGGGCCAAACCGGGCGACCACCTGGGCGGTGTTCCACAAGTCGCTGACCACCGCCCGCGGCCCGATGGATTTCTGAATATAATCGGTCACCGTTGGGGCCGCGATCTCCCAAATGTTGATATGGGGGTTTAAAGACCGCGCCACGCCTTCGACCACGACCATTGTACGTTGCAACAGGATCAGTTCGGTTCGGGTTTCCATGCCAAACCGTTCCGTCACCTCGAAGAGATAGCTTAACAGCCGACCCATCGATATCCGGCTGGCATCCATACCAAAAATCGGCTCTCCCACAGCGCGCAGAGCACGGGCAAAATCATCGACATCGCGGTCGGCAGGGACATAGCCCGCCTCGAAATGCACCTCGGCCACGCGTTTGTAATCTTGGCGGATAAAGCCATAGAGGATCTGAGCATATACTCGGCGTGTGTATTCGTCGATATGGCCCATGATTCCGAAATCATAGGCAATGATGTCACCGTTTACAGCGACCTTCAGATTGCCCTGGTGCATGTCCGCATGGAAATACCCGTCGCGCAGCACATGTTGCAGAAACAGCTTCAGTACCCGCTCCGACAAAACGCGCCGGTCATGCCCCGCCGCATCAATCGCGTCATTGTCGCCCATGGGGACCCCGTCGGCCCAGCCTAGCGTCATGACGCGACGGGCGGACAACTGCCAGATGATGTGGGGCGTTTGAAACCCCTCATCCTTTTTGGTGTTGGCCGCGAATTCCGAGGCGGCGGAGCTTTCCAGCCGCAGGTCCAATTCACCGCGCACCACACCGTCGAAATGTTCGATCACTTCCATCGGGCGCAGACGCCGAGTGCCGGGCGCACAAAGCTCGACAATCCGTGCGGCCAGATAAAACGCATCAACATCCTTACTAAAGGCGCGTTCAATATTGGGGCGCAGCACCTTGACGGCGACATAGTGCCGGTCATGACGGCGCAACCGAAGAGGGCGGCTTCGTGCAAAGGCAGGTCGTTATCGACCTTCACGACGGAGCCGCGGTCAAGTACTCCGTATTCGGCATAGCACGAAACGCCGGTGTGATGGGCGAGTTCGTTGCCGACGACGTCTGGCCGGGTCGACAGAATCTGGCCGAACTTGATGTAGGCAGGACCCAGCGCGGTCAACGCGCGGGTCGCAGGAGGCATGCCAGGGTCACCCTTGTCCCCCAGCCATTTGAACGGCCAGCCCAAGGCGCGAGCGATGATGCGCAGGCTTCTGGGTGCTTCGAACGCGTCGAGTACGACATTCATCGCACCGGTGCGTTCCAATGTGGCACCGGTGCGGACCAGCCGCCAAATATTATGAGGGCCGCGCATCTAGTTCCCTGTCCTGGACTTGACCCGGGATATCCAGGATGCCCTCGTTTGGTGAGGCATCAGGTCAGGCCCGGGGCGGGTTACACTAAAGGCACCGATCACAGTTTCCATCCCGAATGCAACGCGACGACCCCCATGGTCAGATTGCGGTATTTGGTATTGCCAAAACCTGCATCTCGCACCATTCGCAAGAATGTATCTTGGTCCGGGAATTTGCGGATGGATTCGACAAGGTATTGATAACTGTCGCGGTCTCCCGCAATCATCTGGCCCATCCAGGGGATCATGTTAAAGCTATAAAGATCATAGGCCTTTTGAATCAGCGGATTGGACAATTGGCTGAATTCAAGCACCATAAACCGCCCGCCGGGTTTCAACACGCGGAATGCCTCGGCCAGTGCTTCTTGTGGGCGGGTGACGTTCCGGAGGCCAAAGCTGATCGTATAAACATCAAAGCTGTCGTCCGGGAATGGCAACGCCATCGCGTCACCCACTACCCATTCAACCTGGTCCCCCATCTGTTTTGCTTCGGCGCGCTGCCTTCCCTTATCCAGCATGGGTTCTGTAATGTCCAGAACGGTCGCATGCCCCGACCCCGCGCGTTTGAGGAAGCGAAAGGCACTATCTCCGGTACCGCCCGCGACATCAAGCAACTTTTGTCCTGCCCGCGGTGCCAACCAATCCATCATCGCATCTTTCCAAATGCGGTGGATGCCCACGCTCATCACATCGTTCATGACATCGTATTTCGAAGCTACCGAGGTAAAGATGCTCTGCACCCGCCCGGCCTTTTCGCCCTCGGGCACGGTTTCAAATCCAAAATGGGTGGTTTTGTCGCCGTTTGTCATTGCGGTTGCCTCTTGCCCCGGAGCAAACTTTTATAGGATATCGTTCGGCAACTACAATGGACAGGAACATCACAGGATATACATATGCTCAGACCAACAGAACAATGTTAGACCGGTGCACCACATCTGAACGCACTTTATATGGAACAGTCCAAAAACGGATTAGCCCCGGTTTTGGGCCATTTTCGCTCTACGCTGCTGATAAAGACCGCTGCGTGAGCGCGTGATGTTCGGTGAAAGCTTTGATTTGGCTATTCTGTTCGGTCCGCTGGTTCGGCCCGTGATGCTCAATCTGACAGCAAACCTCGGTCAGATGAGGGCGATTCCAGCTTCGGGGTGCCACTGCCCGATCAGCAAACACTTGAAGCGGACCAGCGGATCGTAACCCTAAAATTATATCCCTGAGGCCCGATCCCGGAATGCCCCAACGCACGCTTTAGGATTGGCGAACACCAGCACCAGTCCACTAGTGCGTCAATCCTGATCAGAACGTCGTCTGCACCGATCTGAACCGTGTTTGACACGGAACCGCAGAAAAGCAGGTCTATGCAAACCACCCCTGAAAGCCTTCCAAGAACATACCGGGTTGATAGTTTGTCCACAATTTTCCAAATTATAAAGAGATATTTAAATATTTATACATCGCTTTTGGCCCGATTTCGTACGGACTTTTCGGGCGAAGTGCGATACATTTCAGAGCTGGATGTCCCACTCTTTGCGCGGCAAAAGCTGATTCATGCTGGTGGGTTCGATAATGTTCTGTCTTGGACCCGTCGTTGTAGCCTTGGTTATCCCACAAGAGCTGTCGTTGGTGAAAAGCGTCAAGGTTGAGCACTTCCGAGACATTGAGCATGTTTGCATCAAATTGGCGGACCTGTGTGGACGCTTGACATTATGAATTGGATCCGCCATCAGCTACATTGCTCTGTACGCCCTATTTGAGATGCGGCCAGACGCGTTTCCGAAAGAATACGAACCGTGACGAAGCACCGGCACAGAAATGCCTGAACTCCCCGAAGTCGAAACTGTTCGTCGTGGATTGGCCCCCGTTATGGAAGGCGTGCGGATTGTCCGTGCCGAGGTGAACCGGCCAGACCTGCGGTGGCCGTTTCCCGACCGAATGGCAGAACGGTTGACCGGTGGCGGGGTCGAACGTCTGAGGCGGAGGTCCAAATATATTTTGGCAGATTTGGACACCGGGGAAACGCTGTTGATCCATCTGGGTATGTCCGGGCGGATGGTGGTGTCGGGAGAACCGCTGGGGCAGCTTGTCCATGACCGTCCGGCCAAGGATAAGCATAACCACGTGGTTTTGACCATGGCGGGGTGCCGCGCGCGGATCACATTCAACGACCCGCGCCGGTTCGGTGCGATGGACCTGATGCCGACCGCGTTGGCGGATAAGCACAAGCTCTTGGCGGGTCTGGGCCCCGAACCCTTGGGCAACGCATTCAACGAGGCGTACCTGGTTCGAGCGTTCAAAGGCAAGAACACATCAGTCAAATCGGCCCTGTTGGATCAACGGATCGTGGCCGGGCTCGGCAATATCTATGTCTGCGAGGTGCTGTTTCACGCAGGCATTTCCCCTCTGCGCAAAGCGGGATATATTGCCGATGCGCGTGTCTCGGCGCTGGTCCCGGTGATCCGACAGGTGCTAACCGCTGCCATTGCAGCGGGCGGATCATCCTTGCGCGATTTCCGCCAAGCCGATGGCGCGCTTGGATATTTTCAGCACAGTTTTGACGTTTATGGCCGCGAGGGGGCACCATGCCGAAGGTCGGGTTGCAGCGGTATCGTGGCGCGCGTGGTACAATCCGGCCGCTCTTCGTTCTATTGCAGGAACTGCCAAAGATAGCTTGAACCGCTGTCCGATCATGATAATGACCCCCCAACATTAGGGGACAAAGGAAAGCACATAAAATGGCCTTTGAGACAATTATCGTCAAAATTGACGACCACATCGCCTTAATCAAGCTCAACCGCCACGACGCGTTGAACGCCTTGAAACAAAAGATGTTAGCCGAATTGTGTACCGCACTGGAAGAGGCAGACAGCAATGACAAAGTCCGCTGTATCATTCTGACCGGATCGGAAAAAACCTTCGCCGTGGGGGCTGATATCAAAGAGATGTCGGAATTGAGTTATGCTGATGTTGCGTCGGCGAATCTGTTCGGGGACCCGGTCGACCGGATCAGCAATATCCGCAAACCGGTGATTGCCGCCGTTGCCGGATATGCACTGGGTGGCGGATGCGAATTAGCGATGGCCTGTGATTTCATCATCGCGGCCGAAAGCGCAAAATTTGGTCAACCCGAAATCAATCTAGGCATCGTTGCCGGCATGGGCGGGACCCAACGGCTAACCTACGCCGTGGGTAAGGCCAAGTCGATGGACATGAACCTTACCGGTCGGTTCATGACTGCGGAAGAGGCGGAACGGTCCGGGTTGGTCAGTCGTGTGGTGCCAAGCAAGAAGTTGATGGAAGAGGCGCATAGTGCGGCCCAGAAAATCGCAGAAAAGTCGTTGCTGGCGGCAAGGACGGTCAAAGAGGCAGTGAATCGCAGCTTTGAAACGACGCTATCCGAAGGTCTGTTATTTGAGCGGCGGGTGTTCCATGCGATGTTTGCAACCGAAGACCAAAAGGAAGGTATGGCCGCGTTTTTGGAAAAGCGCGAGGCCCAGTTCCGAAACAGGTGACGGAGGGGGTACTTTCGCCTTTGCAAAACCGTCATATTTGAATATTAAGATGTCATCATGCGTGTGCGGCCCGACCTTGGCTTTGGCCAAAATCACTCCGTGCGTTCCCGTTGTGATCAGGTCGAGACCGCAGCGTAGAACTAGTAAAGTGACAAACTCGATCAAAGGACACTCCATGGCAAATTCACAACAAGCCAGAAAACGCGCCCGTCAGAACGAAACCCGCTGCACTGTCAACAAAGCACGCCGGTCGCGCATCCGTACATTCCTGCGCAAGGTCGAAGCAGCGATTGCATCCGGTGACAAAGCCGCCGCACAAACCTTCCTGCGCGCGGCGCAGCCGGAACTGATGCGCGGCGTGACCAAAGGCGTGTTTCACAAAAATACAGCATCCCGAAAAATATCTCGTCTGTCCGCACGCATCAAAGCGATGGCTTGATACTTTGTCTGAACGCGGTGGATTTTCCGCCGGGAAACAAAGGCGTTTGAGGACATGATGCATTTGGGTTCGACTGGCGGGCATAAACCGTGGACTGTATACTCGGTGCCCTGCTCCGATTTGGATCTACCACTACCGGGGCTTGATCCCTGTTATGACAAGCGTGAACAGACTTTGGGCAAATCTGCCTGCCGGATTTTAACATCAGTCTATTGTACGCTCAAAAACGAGCGTATCTTAGCCTTTTGGCGACGAAGATCCCTTATTTTGTTTACGAACATCGCGCCAACAAAGCGCCGGAACAATATTTGAACAGGTGTTAAGACCGAAAAAGGGATGCGTGAGGCGCGAATGACTCAAGAGATGTGGGGACTACTAAAACAACGTCTACTGAAAACAGTTGGGCAAAACAATTTTACAACGTGGATCGAGCCTCTGGAATTTTCGGAGCTGAAATATGGTGTCGCCATCTTCAATGTTCCGACCAGTTTCATCGGGAATTATGTTAGCCAAAATTTTGGCGAATTGATTGTGTACGAGTTGAACAAGTCTGGCGAAACCGTGCAGCGTGTAACATTTCAAGTCACCGCCCATTCCGCCAACCGCCCCACCATAGAGACGCAAACCATGCCGCAGGGCACTCCAAAGAAAAGCGTAGCCAAACCCGCCACGAACCCGGCAGATGCGCTGCATGCGGCCCAATTGGACCCCCGGTTCACCTTTGACACCTTTGTGGTCGGCAAGCCCAACGAATTGGCCCATGCCGCAGCCAGGCGCGTCAGCGAGGGCGGACCGGTGACCTTTAACCCGTTGGTGCTTTATGGAGGCGTCGGTCTAGGTAAAACGCACCTGATGCATGCCATCGCGTGGGAACTGAAACAACGGCAACCTGCTCTGAACGTGCTGTACCTGTCAGCAGAACAGTTCATGTATCGGTTTGTTCTGGCACTGCGCGAGCGCAAGATGATGGATTTCAAACATATCTTTCGGTCAGTCGATGTTCTAATGGTGGATGATGTTCAATTCATCGCGGGCAAAGACAGTACACAGGAGGAATTCTTTCACACATTCAATGCTTTGGTAGATCAAAAAAAACAGATTATCATTTCCGCCGACCGCGCCCCAGGCGAAATAAAGGACCTGGAAGAGCGCGTCAAATCGCGTCTGCAATGCGGTCTTGTAGTGGATTTGCACCCGACCGATTATGAACTGCGTTTAGGAATCCTGCAGATCAAGGTTAAGCAGTATCGTGCCAACTATTCTGATCTGAAGGTCACGAATGGGGTTCTGGAGTTTCTTGCTCACCGCATTTCGACCAACGTGCGCGTGCTCGAAGGGGCGTTGACCCGGCTATTTGCCTTTGCCTCTCTAGTCGGGCGCGAGATTAACATGGAAATGACCCAGGATTGTTTGGCGGACGTTCTGCGTGCATCTGAACGCAAGATTTCCATCGAAGAAATTCAGCGGAAAGTATCAGAATATTACAATATTCGCATCAGCGATATCATGGGCCCAAAAAGGGTGCGATCTTATGCGCGGCCCCGTCAAGTTGCCATGTATCTGTGCAAACTGCTGACCAGCCGGTCATTGCCTGAAATTGGGCGCCGGTTTGGTGGGCGAGACCACACAACGGTGATGCACGGGGTGAAGCGGATCGAGGAGCTCAAGCTGACAGATGGTCAGATTGCCGAGGATATCGAGATGTTGCGCCGCGCGTTGGAAGCATAATGTCAGGCCCACACGCCCACAGGCACCCAACATGAAAAACATCCCGGCCACCAACCCACCGGAGCCAAGCATAAAACGATTATCGGGCCGTGTGGACCAAAAATTGATCTACGGCACGCCGAGCCGCGCACTGACGGCAGTCCGCCGGGTTGCTCATGCGGATGCCGGTGCTATGTATGACTCCATGGGCTGTACCTTGATGACCCCAAATGTGTCCTGAAATGTGTCCTGACAGTCACGGACCCGCCGGTATGATCGCCGGTTACGTGCGTGCACTTTACGCGCCTAGCATCCCGGAAAACTGATTCTTGCTGAAAAATTCTTGTGTCATAGGGGCAAGCCGCTAATTTGCGTGTCCCAGCCACTCGCGGAGGTATAGATATGAAGATAAGCATAGAGCGCGGTGCCTTGCTGAAAGCAATGTCGCGGGCACAATCGGTTGTGGAACGTCGCAATACGATCCCGATCTTGGCCAATGTGCTGATTGAAGCCGGAGAGGAAACCGTTCAATTCCGGGCCACCGATCTTGACATCGAAGTAGTCGATAAAGCCCCGGCAATGGTGGAACGCGTGGGTACCACCACGGTTGCGGCGACGACACTGCATGAAATCGTGCGCAAGCTGCCCGATGGGGTCTTGGTGTCGCTGACTGCCGATAGCACAGCGGGCCGTCTGACGGTCGAGGCGGGCCGGTCAAACTTTTCGCTGGCTACCCTGCCCAGGGAAGATTTCCCGGTCATGGCCTCATCAGAATACAGCTCGAATTTCAGCACGGCGGCATCTGTGATGCGTCGACTGTTCGACAAAGCGAAATTTGCCATCTCGACCGAAGAAACACGGTATTACCTCAACGGTGTTTATATGCACGTTGCTGACGCGGCGACAGGCGGCCAGTCGCTGTGCTGTGTGGCTACCGATGGGCACCGGCTGGCCCGGATAGATGCGGATGTACCCGAAGGTGCGGAAACCATGCCGGGCGTGATCGTACCCCGGAAAACCGTGGGCGAGTTGCACAAGCTGCTGGAAAATGAAAACACAGAGATCGCCGTGTCGGTCAGCGAAACCAAGGTGCGCTTTGCCACGCCCGAAATTACGCTTACTTCCAAGGTGATCGACGGAACATTCCCGGATTATTCCCAGGTCATTCCTCAGGGCAACACCCGGCGGCTCGAGGTAGATGCAAGCGAATTTTCCAAGGCTGTGGACCGCGTGGCGACCGTCAGTTCCGAACGTGCGCCTGCGGTCAAGTTGCAGTTGACGGGGGATCGCCTGTTGCTGTCCGTCAACGCACCGGACAGTGGCTCGGCCGAAGAAGAGCTGTCCGTAGCCTATGTTGACGAAAAGCTGGAAATTGGGTTCAACGCCAAATACCTTTCAGAAATGGCCAATCAGGTGGACCGCGGAAATGCTGTATTCATGTTCAACTCTGCCAGTGATCCGACCCTGATGCGGGAAAGCAATGACCAAAGTGCTATTTATGTGGTCATGCCGATGCGGGTGTGATCTGTCCCCGCATTTTATCCAAAATGCCTTATTTTGGTGTGAACGATGCTGGCCCTGACATCGTTGGTGATTGGGCAATTCCGCTCGCATGCCGCGACGCGGCTGGCCTTGGATGGGCGCCCTGTAGCCATCTATGGGGCCAACGGCAGCGGTAAGACCAACCTGCTGGAGGCTGTGTCGCTGTTTTCCCCGGGACGCGGCATGCGTCGCGCCAGTGCCGAAGATATGGCGCGTCGGGCCCACGGCACCGGATGGAAGCTGTCGGGTATTCTCAGCACAGGTGGGTCGCAACACGAGGTCGAAACCTGGTCCGAAGCTGGGGCGGCGCGGCAAGTGCGGATCGGCGGCAAGGCGGCCAGCCAGATTGATCTGGGCCGGATTGCGCGTATCGTTTGGCTGGTCCCGGCGATGGACCGGCTATGGCTCAAAGGGGCCGAGGGGCGACGGCGGTTTCTGGACCGCATGGTGCTGAGCTTTCAGCCGTGCCATGCGGAACGTTCGCTGACCTATGAAAAGGCGAGGCAAGAACGCAACCGTCTGCTTAAAAATCAGGTGCGCGATGCGGCGTGGTATGACGCGTTAGAGACGCAGATGGCCGAGGCAGGGCATGTAATCCACATCGCCCGGCAACAAACGTTAGAAACATTGCGTCGTGCCCAGACAGAGGCGGAAACCGCCTTTCCCGTGGCTGAGTTGGACCTGATTCAAACCGAAGGTGCCATGCCGGACAGCGCGGCGGACCTGCGCAGTGCATTGGCCGAAAGCCGCGTTCGCGACATGGCCGCCGGGCGCACCCTGGTCGGGCCGCATCGGGCCGATATGTATTGCGTCTATACAGCCAAAAGTGTACCGGCCAAAGAGTGTTCGACCGGAGAACAAAAGGCTTTGCTGATCTCGCTGATCCTGGCCAATGCGCGGGCCCTGGCCCGGGACAGCGGGCTGTCCCCGATCATGTTGTTGGATGAAGTGGCCGCACATCTGGATGCGCAGCACCGCGCGGCCCTTTATGAGGATATCTGTGCCCTGGGCGCACAGGCGTGGATGACCGGAACCGGCCCGGAACTTTTTGACGACCTGCAGGATCGGGCACAACGGTTCGAAGTGCGCGAACAATCAGACGACAGCCAAGTCGAGGAAAAATCATGACATCCAATCGCATAACATTGATCAGCCTATCAGTGGCTGATATCGCCCGATCACGGGCATTTTACGAAACCTTGGGCTGGGTGCCGGAAGCCGTTTTGGAAAATGGCGTATTCTATGCGATGGCGGGGCAGAAAATGATGCTGTATCGCCGCGAAAAACTGGCCAAGGATTTGGGTCGCGCACCAGAGACGCTGGGCACTGGGGCAATGACCTTGGCACAGAACTTTCCAACCACCCAAGAGACTGATGCCGCTTATGCGGCGGCCATCTCGGCCGGTGCAACCGGTTTATCGGTACCGCAAAAGGTGTTTTGGGGCGGGTATTCCGGCGTTTATGCAGATCCAGACGGTCATCTATGGGAGGTTGCGATGAACCCGTTCTGGGAACTGGATGACCGGGGTCTGCTGGCGTAAAGTCGACACGGGGACCCGATCCGGCGGGCTGGCCGCTGGCCTTTGGCGTTGCTGTCGATGCCATTATCTTGCCTCTGTTCGCGGTGATCAGAGTCAGCTGGATCGTCCCTGAATACCAGGCGTTTCTGGCCATCTTGTGTTGGCTTACCTGTGCGGTATTTCTGGTGATGGGGTAGTCGGTGGTCGTTCAGGTGGACCACGGCGTAGTTGCCACGACCGTGCCGATGGACCAGGTTTCTGGCAGAGGCCATGGCGATTTTTTGGATAACCTTACAAGGTGTTCCTGCTGGGTATGCTGCTGGAGTTCTTTGATCTCAACCACATCACGTGAATCGATATCCGTGAATCGGTATCATGGTGATGCCGCTTTTGACAATCCGGTTTTTGCGCTGCTTATTGACCGGTTGCGGCAGCTTCTGGCCCCGGCGAGTGCCACTGCGTCGGCCAAATTTGATTGCCATCGGGTTGTTAATTGGCGTCGGGCTGGTGGTTCCATTTGCCTCATACCTGCTACTAGGCGGACTGTGACCTGGGTCTGCACCTGCGTCGGGAACATCCCGGCCGGGTGGGCCAACCATTGCGCCCCCCGTGATGAGACATCAAATGCGCCTGCACCTGGGATCGACAACCCGGATGACCTGGCCATTCATGGGGCGAATAATTCCACCCGCCGCGCCGCAAAATCTTGTGTCATTTGCGTGACAATCCCCGCCGAACCCGCTAAACATATGTATCAAAGGACCAAGGGCGCAGGCATGACGGATAACGAGCAAACCCCACCGGAATACGGTGCCGATTCTATCAGAGTTCTCAAGGGTTTGGCCGCGGTTCGCAAACGCCCCGGGATGTATATCGGCGACACCGATGATGGCTCGGGCCTGCACCATATGGTGTACGAGGTTGTCGACAACAGCATTGACGAAGCGCTAGCCGGTCACGCCGATGCCGTGATGGTCAAAATCCACGCCGACAACAGCGTATCTGTGAGTGATAACGGCAGAGGGATTCCAGTGGACATCCACGAGGAAGAGGGCGTTTCAGCCGCCGAGGTCATCATGACCCAGCTGCACGCGGGCGGGAAGTTTGACTCAAACTCGTACAAGGTGTCCGGTGGTCTGCATGGTGTGGGTGTGTCCGTTGTGAATGCGCTGTCGGCCTGGTTGGAAATACGCGTTTGGCGCGATGGCAAGGAACATGTGGCGCGGTTTGAACATGGGGAAACGGTCGAGCATCTCAAAGTGGCGGGCGATACGGGCGACCGTACCGGGACCGAAGTGCGGTTTCTGGCTTCGACTGACACGTTCAGCAACCTGGAATACAGCTTTGACACGCTGGAAAAGCGGCTGCGTGAACTGGCTTTTCTTAATTCCGGGGTGCGGATCATTCTAATCGATGAACGCCCGGCAGAGGTGCTGCGGACCGAGCTGTATTACGAAGGCGGGGTCAAGGAATTTGTCCGCTATCTGGACCGGTCCAAAACTTCTGTCATGTCGGACCCAATCTATATCACCGGCGACCGGAATGAGATCGGAATCGAAATCGCGATGTGGTGGAACGACAGCTATCACGAGACATTCCTGCCCTTTACAAACAACATCCCCCAACGGGATGGTGGCACCCATGTCGCCGGGTTCCGGGGGGCACTGACCCGGACAATCAACAACTATGCCCAATCCAGCGGGATCGCGAAAAAGGAAAAGGTGAGCTTTACCGGCGACGACGCGCGTGAGGGTCTGACCTGTATCCTGTCGATTAAAGTGCCAGACCCGAAATTTTCATCCCAAACCAAGGACAAGCTCGTGAGTTCTGAGGTGCGCCCGGCGGTCGAAGGGTTGATTAGCGAAAAGCTGGCCGAGTGGTTCGAGGAAAACCCGAACACCGCCAAAACCATCGCGGGCAAGATCATGGAGGCGGCACTGGCGCGTGAAGCGGCGCGCAAAGCGCGTGATCTGACACGGCGCAAAACGGCGATGGATGTCAATTACCTCGCCGGTAAGCTGAAGGATTGTTCAGAAAAAGACCCGGCCAAGACAGAGCTGTTCCTGGTCGAGGGTGACAGCGCCGGGGGATCGGCACAGACAGGTCGGGACCGGCGCACACAGGCTGTTCTGCCTTTGCGCGGAAAGATCCTGAACGTGGAACGTACCCGGTTCGACCGGATGCTGTCGAGCCAAGAGATCGGAAATCTGGTCATGGCTCTGGGCACCGGGATTGGCCGGGATGAGTTTGATATATCGAAACTGCGCTATCACAAGATCGTCATCATGACCGATGCGGATGTGGATGGTGCACATATTCGCACCTTGCTGCTCACCTTTTTTTACCGGCAGATGCTGGAACTGATAGAGGGCGGCCACCTCTACATCGCGCAACCACCACTTTACAAAGTGTCGCGCGGCAAGTCCGAGGTTTATCTGAAAGATCAGTCGGGGCTAGACGAATATCTGATCCGGCAAGGGGTCGATGGTGCCGTGCTGCGTCTCGGCTCGGGCGAAGAGATCGTGGCCCGGGACCTTGGGCGCGTGGTCGAACAAGCGCGACAGCTGAAACGGCTGCTGGATACGTTTCCTACCCATTACCCTCGCCACATCCTGGAACAAGCGGCAATTGCCGGGGCCTTTGTGCCGGGTGCGGTTGACACTGATTTGCAAGGAGTGGCCGACAAGGTCGCTGCGCGGCTGGACCTGATCGCGCTGGAATACGAGCGCGGCTGGCGAGGCCGCATCACCCAGGACAAAGGCATTCGGCTTGCGTGTGTATTGCGCGGGGTTGAGGAGGTGCGGACGCTGGACGGCCCAATGCTGCGCTCTGGCGAGGCGCGCAAGACGGGCAGCTTTACGCAAGGCCTGCAAGATGTCTATGGTGAAACGGCGGTTCTGAACCGCAAGGACCATTCACAGGCCATCCATGGGCCGCTGGACCTGTTACAGGAGATCATCGGCGAAGGTACCAAAGGTCTTACACTGCAACGTTACAAAGGGTTGGGGGAAATGAACCCCGACCAGCTGTGGGAAACCACGCTGGACCCGGATGCACGGACGCTGTTGCAGGTTCGTGTGGATGACCTGTTGGAGGCGGATGACATTTTCACCAAGCTCATGGGCGACGTGGTCGAGCCACGGCGCAAGTTCATTCAGCAGAATGCGCTGAGTGTGGAGAATCTGGATTTCTGAACGCGGTCAGCCGGACCAAAGATAGTTCAAAAGCCTAACGCTGTACTCAGCCGCATATGCGCGATTGCACATCAAAAGGCAGGATACGATACTCTAGCCGATGTTGTCGAAGCGATTTCAAAGGCAAAAATGGATGTTCAGGGATATCCCGCCGCTGGGACAGCCAGTCAGTTATGCGTACCACCCGTTGGCATAGTGCAAAGGTCTTAATCGGAACACCGGTCAGATAGCACAGGCCGAGGAAGCTTTGATTTGGCCATTCTGTCCGCTCCACTGGCCTTACCTGGCCTTACATCGGGCAAAGCGGTTTTGGTGGTCCGGTTATGCGATTGCCGGTGTTTGCAGGTTGAGGGGCGGCTCCCCGCAGGTTCTGCCCGATTGCCGCCATCGCCAGTTGGGTGTTTTGTTTTGGCCAGCCCGAACTATCGGGCGGCGCTTCATCGTGGCATAAGCATTACTCAATCTCTCACGCAGCGTTTGGAGCTCAGCCTGCCCCCGCGTTTTTCCCGGGCCCGCAGAGGTTGATGACGAGGGGTCGATG
>JACOMT010000021.1 GCA_014623385.1 Paracoccaceae bacterium | reverse complement strand
TCCTTAGTATTGAACGGCGGATTGGCAAGGATAAAGTCAAACCGCCGGTCGCGCCATTCGTTCTTGTGGAATGTGCCTTCGTTATTCCATTTGATGCCACTGGAATCGATGCCGCGCACGGCAAGGTTCATCTTGGCCAGCCGCCAGGTGGTATTGTTGCTTTCCTGCCCATAGATGACCAGCTGGCCGATCCGGCCACCATGGGCTTTCAGGAACCGTTCGGCCTGGACAAACATGCCACCCGAGCCGCAACAGGGGTCATAAACACGGCCCGCGACGCTCCGTTCGGGATCAGGAAAAGGTTCCAGCATTTCAACCAGAACCCGCACGACAGCGCGGGGCGTGTAGAATTCGCCGCCCCGCTTGCCCTCGGACCCGGCGAACCCGCCCAGGAAATACTCATAAACCTTGCCCAGCAGATCCCGCGCCTTTGCCCCCTCCCTATGCAACGCGACAGTGGAAATCAGGTCGATGAGCTCGCCCAGCATGACCTTGTCGAGCGCGGGACGGTTGTACCCCCTGGGCAAAACCCCCTTGAGCGCGACATTCTCGCGCTCGATAGCCGACATGGCGGTGTCGATCAGCTTGCCAATGGTTGGTTGTCTGGCGTTGTCCCGCAGGTGCGACCACCGCGCTTCCCCCGGCACCCAGAACACATTCTCGGCGATGTATTCGTCCGGGTCCTCCGCGGCGGCGGCATCCTCGGCGATGAGTGCCTGATGCCGGGCCTCGAAACTCTGCGACACGTGGCGCAGAAAGATCAGGCCAAGCACCACGTGCTTGTAATCGGATGGCTCCAGATTCTTGCGCAGCTTGTCGGCAGCCTGAAACAGCCGTGCCTCAAAACCGGTCCCCTGTTGCGATGCCATGCCGCCCCCTGCACACGCCCTCTCTTGCCCGCGCAGCCTATCGCCACAGATTGCGCAGAGCAACCGGTAAACCCGTTTGGCAGGGCAGGGGGCAACCGGTGTCAGAACCGGGCCCGCCATTGGTATTTCGGGCCTTGACAAGGGGCAGGTGTTGCCCCATCATGTTCTCACCTTGGCCGAGGTGGCGGGACGGCCCGGACCTGGTACCGGTTCAGGGTCGTGGGATAGGTTGTCAGTCCCGGCCGGGGTGTTTGGTAGCACCCCGGCCCCCGTCCTGGTCGTGCCCGTCGCCATACCCGTGCAGAACCGTGCAGAGCGGCAGCTTGCGGCACCCCCCGGCACCGCAACACGCCGCACATGCCCGCGAAAGGCCTGGGCACTGTGCCTTGCGCGGTTGTGCTTGCCGTCGGTCCAGGGTTCAGCGATTCGGCAGGGCAGGGGGCAACCGGTGTCAGATCACCGGGCCCGCCGTTGGCATTTCGGGCCTTGACAAGGGGCAGATGTTGCCCCATCATGTTCTCACCTCGGCCAAGGTGGCGGGATGGCCCGGACCTGGTACCGGTTCAGGGTCGTGGGAGATAGGTGGTCGGTCCCGGCCGGGGTGTTTGGTAGCACCCCGGCCCCCGTCCTGGTCGTCCCCGCCGCCATACCGTGCAGAGCGGCAGCTTGCGACACCCCCCGGCGTGGCGGCGGGCCATGCAGCGGCCCATAGTCCGGCGGCGGCACATGTGGCGGTATGCCGCACTCGAAAAACCACAAATCCCACGTCGCTTGTTATATCACGTCGCTTGTTATATGGTGTTCAGTGTCGGCGAATCGCTTCACCGTAGTACACAGCAAGGGGGATCGTAAAGTGGCTGACGAGACAAGGACAGAGGCAGAGACCAGAGCGTCCGACACAGCACCTGCGGGACAGGGTGCTAACCGTGATCAGACAGCGGTTCCAGCACCGGTGATTGAGAACCAGCAAGATTTTGAAAGGCTGCGGGCCTTATTAAGCTACGAAATGCTCAAGGAAATCGACGAGAAACTGGCGCGCCGTAGAACGACGATTCTAACAATCATATCCATTATAGCCCTCTTCATCGTTGGGGGAGGTGGTTACTTCGCGAGTCTTTATATCGAATTGCAAACAAACGCTAAAATAGGGGAAATAAGCAAGCAGCTTGATGACAAGGTCGAAGACATTAATAACAATAGCGAATTCCTCATCCAAAATACCGAATTCCTCCCGCGTACCACGGCTCTGGCAATTCAGCTGCAAAAAATGGATGAAGATACTGGTGTAAACCGTGACAGTTTCGAAGATTCGATTGAGGAATTCAAGTATCTATATTCGCACTTCATAAAGCCATACACAGACGACGATGGGAACATTGACCCCCAGAAGAGTCAGGGCCTCGACTTCCAGACGATTCGGGACCGCGAGAGCGCACTTGCTGATCATTTCGATCTGATTGTTAGTATCATGGGTGATTTAGGCAGAAAGCAAGATATTGAGGAACTGCGTAATTTCGCCCCAAATTTTGACGGTAGCTCAGTTTTTCTTCTGGTGACGTTGCAATCCTACGGACGGGATGTGTTAGGTGCAGCAGGTGCTCCTGATTCTTGGCGGGATGGTGGGCTTTACCACGAGACTTACGGCAAGTACCGCGAATCGTCGGCGAGTGCTGAAGAGAGGGGCTACCCGGAACTCCAACTCCTTTTTAATCCGATTATCTGGTATATGGAAGGCAAAGACGCGGACGACATTGAGCAACTTCTTGACGACGTTGATGCCCTGAACGACGCCGATGGAGGCAATTACGAGGAGCTGCTTGCCCGGCTGGCATCTCAGGATTTCGCTCGGGAACCAAACGCGCAATCGCGGCGCATCGCTAATCGCACAACCGCCTTCATTCGTGCGTATCAAAATGAATCTGTACGCGTAAAGAAAGTTGCAGGTAGGCTGGGCATTGATCCTAGGTGAGTCCCCGAAAACTATGCGGCTGCGTCAGGTCACCCTATATCACTTTTCCGCAGCCCGCGCCGAACACATCGGGGAAACCGCGCGGCCTGCTGCTTTGACGCCTTGCTTTCCGCCCCCGTGCCATGTTGGCCGGGTTGTGCCGGGCGCAGTCATTGCAAGGGGTCACAGGGGGGATCACAGGGTCAGGGCAGCGCGTCCAGCCTGTTGTAAAAGGCCTGTGCCGCTACATAGAGGTCCTGATAAATCGGGGCCATGGCATTATAGGTTGCAACCGCCCCGGGGTCGGGGCGGATTTCCGCGCCATAACGCACCATGCGCCTGACACCGGCTTTGATCCCGTCGGCGTCACCTGTGGCGCTTGCCATCATGATTCCGGCACCGACCACGCCGCATTCGGGCTCTTCGGGTACCAGATAGGGCGTGTCATACATGCTGGCCTTGATTTCCAGCCAGGGCCGCGATTTTGCCCCGCCGCCGGCGGCAACAATCCGGTCGGGACGTCCCGCCCCGCCCTGCATTGCGCCCATCTTTTGACGCACGGAAAAGGCGACGCCTTCCAGTACAGCCCGGTGCAGCTCGGCCAGGCCGTGCGCCGCCGAGAGGCCAAAAAACTGTGCCCGGCTGTTGCGCCCGCTGCCGAACCGCTCGCCAGACAGGTACGGTAAAAAGAACAACTTGCCTGATCCCGCCCCGGACCGCCCGGCAGCATCCGAGATCTCGGCATAGCTGCGCCGATCCTGGTGAAAGGCGCGGCGCGCCCAGCGGACCGCATCCCCACCGGCATCCAGCAGCGTCAGGCTTCCCCAGGTGTCGGCAACCGTTGCCACATTGGAAACCTCGGGGTGAATGATTGGCCTGTCATGGATCATCGTGATGATGCTGGACGTGCCCGTTATATCCGACCCCATCCCGGGTGACACAACGCCCGATCCCAAAAGAGCCACCGGATAGTCCCCCGCCCCGACCAGAACAGGAATGCCCGCGGACAAACCCACGCGCGCGGCCGGGCGCGCCTGCAAGGGGCCCAAAACAGACACAGGGTCGCGAATTTCAGGCAACAGGCCAGGCTTCAACCCGAATAGTTTTGCCAGTTCACCAGACCATTGCCGTGTCTTGCAATCCATCAGAAAGCTCATCGACGCCTCGGTCCAGTCCTGTGCCCTGCGGCCGGTCAGTTTGAAATTGATATAATCCTTGGGCATCAACAGCGTCGCCGCCCGCGCCAGTGCCCCGGGATCATGTTCGGCAATCCAGGCCAATTTGAACGCGGGCCATGACGGTGCCGCTGCGTTGGCGGTCAGGTGCAGGTACTGCCCGGAAGGGACGCGGGTTTCAAAATCGGCCACTTGTTCCAGCGTGCGCTTGTCATTCCACAACAACGCCGCATCGCGGGTCAGGTGCCCGTCTGCATCGATCAGAACCGTGCCATGCATCTGCCCGCAGGCACAGATCGCGGCAACCCGACCCGGCGCATCCCCGACCCGCTGCAACACATCCCGGATCGTTTCGATACACCCCGCCCACCAATCGGCGGGGCGCTGTTCCGACCAGCCGAATCGCGGGACAATCTGGTCGTGCTCCCTGTGGCAGATGGCAAGGATCTTGCCGTCACGGTCCACCAGGGCGGCGCGCAGGCCACCGGTTCCGACATCGATCGCCAGGTACAGGTCCCGAGTCATCAGAGCCTCATGTTCGTTGCCACATCAAAGAAATGCGCCTCGTTCATATCCACCGGTGCAGCGAACGGCCTGCCGATTTCGGCATCAACGCGCGGCGGCATCTGTGCGACAACGCGCGTATCGCCCACCTTGCCGATGATTAACGTGTACGCGCCCAAAGGCTCGATCGCCTCCGGCACGAGGCACAGCGGTTGCCCCTGTTCCCTGAAATGCTCGGGGCGAATACCAAAGATGATCCGACGCAACCCGTCGCCCAGCCGCTGCCGGTCTGCATCGGCCAATTTCAATGTCTGCTCGCCCAGCGCAATCTCGCCCCGGTGCAGCACTACGTCAAAAAAGTTCATCGCGGGCGAGCCGATGAAATTCGCGACAAAGCGGTTCACCGGACGTTCATACAGCGTGATCGGATCGGCGACCTGCTCGATCCGGCCGTGGTTCATCACCGCCACGCGGTCGGCCATCGTCATCGCCTCGACCTGATCGTGGGTCACGTATACCGCCGTTGTTGCCAGCCGTCTTTGCAGATTGCGAATTTCCGAACGGGTTTCGACCCGCAATTTCGCGTCAAGGTTCGATAACGGTTCATCAAACAGGAACACGTCCGGCTGGCGCACAATCGCGCGACCGATGGCCACCCGCTGACGCTGACCCCCGGAAAGAGCCCGGGGTTTACGATCCAGATAGGGCCCCAGCCCCAACAGGGTCGTGACCTCGTCCACGCGCGATTTGATCACCCCGGCGCGCTCGCCATGAACCTTCATCGCATAGCCGATATTGTCGCGCACCGTCATATGCGGATAGAGCGCGTAGTTCTGAAACACCATGGCACAGCCGCGCGCGCCGGGACTGGCATTGGTCACGTCACGGTTTTCGATCCGGATAGATCCGGAGGTGACGGTTTCAAGCCCCGCCAACATGCGCAGCGTGGTTGTCTTGCCGCTGCCCGAGGGCCCGACAAGCACCAGGAATTCGCCATCCCGGATTTCCAGATCAAGGGGGGGCACAACCTCGACATTGCCATAGGATTTCGTGACATGGGCGAATGTGACGCTCGCCATGTTTCCCCCTTCGTTCAGAATAACGCACCGGACCCGGGGCATAAGGGGTCCGGCACAAGGACAAGGACGCAAGCACAGGAACCCGGGGACAGGGAATTGCCGTTGCGTTTGCGTTGCCGTTACCTGGTCGGCAAGCCCATCGACGCGCGATACGCCGCCAGTTGGGTTTCGCGGCCGAACTCGTCGGTCAGCTTGTTCCACTCGGCAGCAATCGTATCCAGCGCCTGCTGTGGCTCGACTTCACCGGCCAGGGCACGGCTCAGTTCGATTTCCAGCACCTCGGTATACGAAAAGAAGCCCGGCAGACGCAGGTCAAGCGCCACGTTCGGCGCATCCAGCGACGCGCGCTGTGCCGACAAATAGCTTGCGGCCTCGGCCGGCGAGAAGATCGAGGACCAATTGTCGGTATTCTCATAGTGGCTCAGACGATAGGGGTTCACGCCGGTATTGGCCGTGATGATCGCCTTGCCTGACACCTCGGGGCTGGTGACCTCGGCAACAAAGTTCCACGCCGCCGCTGTGTTGTTCGAGCTTGCCGGGACTGCCAACTGCCAGCCGCCAAACGCCAGGAAGGGCGAGGCAACAGGCGCGTCAAACATATCCCAGTCACCTGTGACATGGTTCCAGATCCTGGTTGACCCCGGCAACATCGCGGTGCGAACGTTGCCCACGATAGTGCTTTCGTCTGGGTTGGCACCCAGAACGCCACTGTCGGCCCAGTCGATATTCATCGCAACCTTGCCCCCCGCATACAGCGGACGCACATCACCCGACCCGTTGTTCAACGCGCCCGGCGGGTTATAGTCCAGCCCCCGCTTGTAGTCTTGCAACGCTTTCAGCCAACCGGGGTTGTTGATCTGCGCCTGCATCGTTTCAGGATCAAAGAACATTGAGCCCGGGTTGTTGGGGTTGTTGGTATAGCTTGCCGCGTGGCTGAAGAAATACCAGAACTGCTGTCCCCCCCTGCGATAGGCTTCTGCCGTGCCGTACAGACCGGCATCCGGCCGGGTAAAGAACGCGGCGATGTCATAATACTGATCCCAGGTCACAGGGGCTGCCAGTGGATAACCATATAAGGCCTCGAACGCGGCCTTGTTATCGGCATCCTCAAACAGGTCCGCGCGATAGTTCAGCATGTGCATGTCACCATCCATGGTGGCGGACTTTATGGCACCGTCCCACATCATCAGACGTTCGCGATAAACCGGATGGATGTCTTTCCAGGCCTCACCCGACTGCATCCCGGCAGGCATTTCCGACAGATAGGGCGCAAAGTCCGGCAGCCAGGCGGGGATATAGCCGATCACGTCGAAATCGCCCGCCCCCTGGGTCATTGCGGTCAGGAATTTGGGATACAGTTCAGAGAACGGGAATTCGACCAGATTGATCGTCCCACAGGTCTTTTGTTCCCAGCTATCCGCCGCCGTTTGCAAAGCCGAAGCAATGAACGGGCCGTTCTGGGTCGAGACGGTCAGCGTCACGCCCGAATAATCCGGCGAACAGGCCAGCGCGGCACCGGATACCGAGCAAAGAGCCGTTGCAAGCAGTATGTTTTTCATGATTGTCCTCCTTCTTTGGACAGGTTTCATTTGATGGACCCCGACAACAGGCCAGAGCGCATCATGCGACCCAGGATCGTGGCAACCACGATCATCGGGGCGATGGAAATCAGGGTGGCGACAGAGATAGCCCACCATTCGTCGCCCCGGCTTGAATTCTGACCCGCAAGCAGAATAGGCAGTGTCTGCCATTTCGAGGTGGTCAGCAACAATGCGAACAGGAATTCGTTCCAGATAAAGGCCAAAACGATCATCGATGTCGCCATCAGACCGGGAATCGACATCGGTACGACGATCTGCAGGAAAATGCGCCAGCGCGGGACATCATCCACCAGCGCGGCCTCTTCAACCTCCAGCGGCACCGTGCTCAGGAAGTCACGCATCAGCCAGATCGCAAAGGGCAGGCCAAAGGCCGTATAGGCCAACACCATGCCGCCAAAGCTGTCAAGCATACGGAACCCCTGCTTCCCCGCCTCGGAATACAGCAGGAACAGCGCAAAGGCAGACACAATGGGCGGGAACATCCGCTGCGAAACAAACCAGAACGCCACGTCATTGTTGCCCAGTACCGGCCCCGGCAAATTGCGGGCGTTCAACCAGACCGCCGCGGGCAATGCCCCGGCCATGACCATCAGCAGGCTTTGTGGTACCGGCCAATCCAGCGGCCCGGTCAGCAGGATAAATCCGCCAATCGCCAGCACGGCAAACACCACACCGGCAAGCAGACGAATGCGGAATTCGAACCGTATCAGCGCATAGGCTGCCATGGTTCCCAACAGAACCGACAGGGCCGTGGCCATGATCGAAATCAGCGAGGAATTCCGGATCGGTCCGACAAAATCGCCGCGCACGCCGGAAAACGCTTCCTCAAAGGCGCGCAGGGTGGGCTGGAAATCGACAAACGGAATATAGGTTGCCCCCTGATTCACCGCCGTGGGTGGCTTGAACGCGGTCACCAGCACCCACCACAACGGCATCATCGCAAACAGCAACCAGACAAGGGCCGCGATCAGGCCGATCCCGCGGATATGACGCAATGACATTACGTGACCCTTCGGATGGCATGGCTGGCCAGTGCCATGTACACGCTGCCAAAGACGATGATAACGATCAGGAACAGAAAGCTGAGCGCGGATGTTTCACCCAGATTGAACTTTTTGAACCCTTCATTATAGGCAAACAGCGTGATCGTTTCGGTTGACGTCCCCGGCCCGCCGCCGGTCAGTACGAACACGGTATCGATCAGCTTGAACCCCTCGATAATGCGGATGAACACAACCGCGACAGAGACCGGCAACAGCATCGGAAAGGTGAGGTCCCGGAACCGGTGCCAGGCGGAAATACCATCTATCTTGGCCGCTTCGAACACCTCTTCCGGCAGTCCCTGGAGCCCTGCAAGCATCAACAGGATCACAAACGGCGTCCATTGCCACACCTCGATGGTGATCAGCACCGCCGTTGCCCAGGCCGCGTCAGTCAGGAATGGCAGGTTTGGAAAGCCCAGGCTGGTGAACAGGTCATTCGCGGGTCCCATGGTGGGGTGAAACACCATCCGCGCCACCAACGCGACCGCAACCGGTGCCAGAAACATCGGGATCAGAAAGACGACGCGATAAAGCGATGCGCCGGGCACATTGTGATGCAGCGCCAGCGCCAGGCCAAACCCCACGACATACTGGATAATGACCGACGCAAAGACGATCACAGAGGTCGTCATGATCGCGCCCCAGAACCGGCCTTCGCCCAGAATGTCCGCATAGTTCCCGAACCCGACGAATCTGGGCGGGATCGGCGGCACCAGCCGGAGCGACTGAAAACTGACCGTCAGGGCATAGATCAGGGGAAACAGCGTCACCAGCAGCACCACGATGAATGCCGGCCACAAAAAGGCGTGCTTGGGTGCAATTGGCAGTCGCAATATTCCGGTTCTCCCGCTGCACAAATGACAGGGATTTTCGGGTGATTCAAGAATTTTTTATCACGTTACAAAATTTTTCTGTTGACAGGATCAGGTTCCGGAACGCCATTATATCGGGTGTCTTTACCGCCAAAGGGGCCGGGGCTTGATCAATATTCCGACCAGCCATGCCGTCGATGTGCCCAATGGGTGCTTGTCGAACGCCTCTGGCAAATACCAAAAGAAACTCGGCGATTTGGCGGGCCTGTATCTTGATCAGGACGCCTTTGAAACCCTGTGCCGTGAACGGGGGGATTGCGTCGTTTACGACGTGACGGACCACCGCACGACCGAATCCCGTGGGGATCTGATCTTTGGCGTCACGCGCATGTCACCGGGCCAAATCGGCACCGAATACTATCTGACGCGCGGACACATCCACGCCCGCGCCAATCGTCCCGAAACCTATCGCGGGGAAGCGGGCCATGGCCTGATGCTGATGGAATCACCCGAAGGTGAAACCCGCATCATCGAGGTACATCCGCATACCATCTGCTATGTGCCCCCGTTCTGGATCCACCGCTCGATCAATGTCGGCCAGACCGACCTGGTGATGAGCTTTTGTTACCCCTCGGATGCGGGGCAGGACTATTCGGTCATCGCAAAAACCGGCGGTATGAAAACCCGGATTGTTGCAAACGGGATCGAATGGCAGGCCATCCCGAACACCCGATACCGCCCGCGCAGTGCTGCCGACATTCAGGCAATTTATGACACGGCGGATTGAGCCATGCGTATCTTCGATACAATTTCCGGGACCGGCACTCGCACCGCAGCTGCCGCGGATGTGAGCACCGCCATGCCCGCCATGTCTGCGGGATGCCCCGGACATGCTGGTGAACATGCTGGCCGGGGCGGGTACATTCCTGACCGCCGCCCGGGTCAGGGACGCAAGGCGGGCGGGATCGAAATCTGGCCGCACCCCGGGATTCGATGCAACCGGACGGCACCCCCCGGATAGCCACGCAACAGCACAGCGCCGGGGGCAATGGGGCAACCATCACGCAAAACACCCGCGAGGGCCGGGAAACACCATGACCTGCCCGCCCGCAACCCGGCCGACCCTTTATTTCATCGGTGTCACCACCGCCAGCAGCTCTATCATGCGGGTGTTTCCGGCCTGGGCAAAGCATCTTGGCCTGAACGACGCGGTCATCAGGGGCATGGATTTCAAACCCCATGACGCGCCAGCGAAATATCGCGAGGCTGTAGCGTTCATCAGGGAGGATCCGCTGTCGCTCGGCGCGCTTGTCACCACCCACAAGCTCGACCTGTTCGATGCCTGCCACGACCTGTTCGGGGTGATCGATCCGCTTGCGGCGCTGATGTCCGAGGTGTCCTCGATCTCCAAACGCGATGGCAACCTTGTGGCCCACGCCAAGGACCCGATTGCGTCCGGGCTGGCATTGGACGGGTTCCTGCCGCGCGACCACTTTGTCGACTCACCCGCGCAGGTTTTTGCCATGGGTGCCGGCGGTTCGACCATCGCGCTCACCTGGCACCTGATGCAGGAAAACCGCGGTGCCAACCGCCCGGCAGGTTTCGTGATTTCCAATCGCTCGACCCCGCGCCTTGATCACATCCGCGCCATTCATGAACAGATGAATACCGGCATTCCCGTCACCTATCATCAGGCTGCCACCGCCGCAGACAATGATCGGCTGATGGCGCAACTGCCGCCCGGTTCCGTGGTGATCAATGCAACCGGGCTCGGCAAGGACGCGCCCGGCTCTCCACTCGGTTTTGATGGCATCTTTCCTGAAAACGGCATCGTCTGGGAACTGAACTACCGGGGCGACCTGGTGTTCCTCGATCAGGCCAACGCCGCGAAAAAGGCCCGCAACCTGCAAGTAGAAGATGGCTGGACCTATTTCATCCATGGCTGGACGCAGGTCATCGCCGAAGTCTTTGCTATCGACGTTCCCGCCATCGGTCCCGGGTTCGGGGAAATATCGCGCATCGCGCTTGAAGCAAGTGGTCGCGCACCGTGAGCAAGACGATCATGATCACCCCCCGCGCGTTGTCAACGGGCACGCATCCCGGGCTGCAACAGCTCGAACGGCGCGGTTATACGCTAGTCTGCCCCACGCCGGGCCGGACACCCGGCGAATCCGATCTGATTGCCAATATTCCCGGTTGCATCGGCTGGATCGCCGGGGTCGAACCGGTCAGCGCGGCGGTGATCGATGCCGCCGAACGATTGGTCGCGATTTCCCGCAACGGCACCGGTATCGACAACCTGCCGATGCCAGCCATCGAGGCGCGCGGCATTGTCGTAAAGCGGGCGCAGGGTGCCAACGCCCGGGGGGTGGCAGAGCTGGCGCTGACCCTGATGCTCTCGGCGATGCGCAACGTGGTGCAGGCCGATGCCGGTATCCGCGCAGGCGGCTGGCCGCGCCTCATCGGATCAGAGATGTCGTCGGCAACGGTCGGAATCGTGGGCCTGGGTGCCATTGGCCGTGAATTGGCGCATATGTGCCTTGCTCTGGGGGCCGGCATAATCTGTTTTGACCCCTATGCGCCACAAAATCTGTTCGCGTTGAAAGCCCGGGTTGAACGTGTCGGCACGCTTGACCAGCTGGTCGCCGCCAGCGGAATCATCAGCCTGCATGCCCCGATGCCTGCTGACGGGCAACCGCTGTTGACCGCAGAGCTGATCGCCAAACTCCGCCCCGGTGCAATCGTGATCAACACCGCGCGCGCGGGCCTGGTGGATTGCGACGCGATGCTGGCCGGGCTCAACGCGGGCAATGCCAGGTGCTATGCCACTGACGTGTTCCATCGGGAGCCCCCCGGGCGCACGGCGCTTCTGGATCATCCGGGGACCATACAGACGTCACATATCGGTGGCTTCACGCGCGAAAGCGTACAACGGGTTCTGACCGTGACCGTGCAAAATTTGCTGGATGCCCTGGAGGGCGCTGATGCCTGAACCGGTTGCAATCCCGGACACCGCACAACAGGACGCGCTATACTGGCTGGGCCAGGCCGGGTTCCGGATCGATCCGGGCGGCCATCGGGTTCTGATTGACCCGTATCCGGGCGACAGCCTGGCCGTGAACTACGCGGGCACGAAATACCCGCATACCCGGATGATGCCGATACCGGTTTCTGTGGCGGCTCTGCCGCGGCCGGATGTCGTGCTTGTTACACATGCGCACACAGACCACATGGACCCGGACACGCTGGCCCCGTTGGCGGGGCGTTTCCCTGACTGTCCGTTCGTGGTTCCGGCACCGGCAATGGATGTGGCGCGCCTGCGCATTGGCCAGCAGGCCAGGATCGTCCCGATTAACACCGACCAGGCGATGCAACCCGCGCCGGATCTTCACATAACGGCGTTTCCGGCAGCGCATGAAGCCCGCCAGCTGGATGACAAGGGCCGCGATCACTTTCACGGCTTTGGCATTCGACACAACGGCCAGCGCCTCTATCACGCCGGCGACAGCATCCCCTTCCCGGCACTGATCGAACGTCTTGGGGCTTTTCGGCCCCAATATGCGCTGCTTCCGGTGAACGGGCGGGACGCACAAAGACGGGCAGATGGCATTCCGGGCAATATGACACTGGATGAGGCCATTGCCCTGTGCCGGACCGTCGAAATCCCCAACCTGATCCCGCATCATTTCGGCATGTTCGAATTCAATACAATCGATCTTCAGGACATTGAGGCCGCAGCGGCCCGGGTCGATGCCCCGGACATTATCATACCACAGGCATTGCCACGCAGAATTCCGTTGCGCGGGTAGTGCTGAATGCGGTCTGAACGCCGGGCTTTCCGTAAACGTGCTTGAGGCGTGCCAGGGCTGCCGGGCTTCCAATGTCTTTGGTCTGTGGCCATTTCGCGCCGTAAGGCGGTCTGAACCGGGCTGATGCGGGACGGACAACGGCCTTTAACGTGCGATGCATCGGGCGTTAAAGGCTTATGTTTCTTGCCTTCCGGGATGGGTACCACCCCTGACCCGTATCAGAGGGCCCGGCACAGGCAGGGCTGCCGGACCGCCTGCCTTTGGGGGGATAACCCCGACCGCCCCGCCGGTTGCGCCCGGTGTTGCAGCGGGCCGTGCCGTGGCGTCAGACGAAGATGAAATCATCCGCCGTCAGCGTGTCGTGGTTCACGCGCTCCAGCGTGATACTGTCCACCGTTCCCCATGTGACAACCGTGTGCCCGTCGC
>JACOMT010000020.1 GCA_014623385.1 Paracoccaceae bacterium | reverse complement strand
GGCTAGCGCCGGATTTGCCTGAATGGCCGCCCCAATCCCGGGTGTCGTCATCATGCAACCTGATTTGCAGCACTCCCTCTATCCTGAATAATCCCCGGCACAGATCGTGCCATGAACAGCGCAAACCGGAGAGGGGCTATGTGATCATCCGGAATGGAACAGTTATGGTCCCATTGTGGACTATGCCGATACTAGAGTTAGCGACTGCTTCGAGCGCTTTTGCTGGAGACATTCTGGAGACATTGAAGAGCCAATCATTGAACCGTCTATTATTGTCACGGAAACTCCCGATTCCTCGGTAGCCATCCTGCTGCCTTTGCTACTGCTGTTTTTTGGTTGTTGACGCAGTATCGGCCGACCAAGTTGAAGGGCAAGGGCGGTGGCTTTGGCAGCCGCTTTTCGCCCGTTGGGGCTTGAGCCGTCAGTCTAACCATCCTTTTAGGTTAGACTCAATCACGGCACTGAGGGCATCGATATGCGCGGCATCGTCATTTAGGCAGGGAATATATATAAATTCCTCGCCCCCGGCCTCTTCAAAGCTTTCATTAATCTCTTGGTTGATCTCTTCCAGCGTTTCGATACAATCGGCGGAAAAGGCTGGTGCACAGACCGCAATCCGTTTTTTCCCGGTCTCTGCTAGGCGCGCGACTTCTTCCACGGTATAGGGTTGCAGCCATTCTTCGGGACCAAAACGGCTCTGAAATGTGGTGATGATTTCGTTGTCGGGCCAGCCTAGCCGTTCCTTTAACAGGCGCGTGGTTTTCTGGCATTGGCAATGATACGGATCGCCTTCCATTAGATAGCGTTTGGGCACGCCATGATAGGAACAAACAAGAGTATCGGGCCGCTTTTCCAACCCAGCACAGGCGCGTTCAATGGATTGCGCCAACGCTTCAATATACATCGGGTGATCGAAATAGGCACCGACCGTGCGCGCTGAAGGTTGCCATTTTTGCTCCATCAGCGCGCGAAAGAATTGATCATTCGCGGTTGCCGATGTCGCCCCGGCATAATGAGGATACAACGGGAAAAACAGGATCCTTTGACATCCCGCCTCGACCATCTTGCGGACCTTGGATTTGGTCGATGGGTTTCCATAGCGCATGCAGAAATCCACCATCACCTGGTCGCCGTACCGGTCGGCCATAGTCTTGAGAACCAGACGGGTCTGGGTCTTGGTGATAGTCATCAGGGGGCTTTCGCCTGCTTCATGATTCCAGATGGATTTATAAGCTTCGCCTGAACTAAAGGGCCGCTTCGACAGAATCACAAGTTGCAACAGCGGCTGCCAGACCCAGGCAGTGTAATCGATCACGCGCTTGTCTGACAGAAACTCACTCAGATAGCGGCGCATCGACCAATAGTCATAATTATCAGGCGTGCCCAGATTGGCCAGCAGAATACCGACCCGTTCCGCCGGAACCAGTGGATGGTCGGCAGGACCGTGAACGGGACGTTTTGCGGTTTTTGCTGCGTCGAGCATATAGGCGTCCTGGCCATTGTGTATGAACGGTCAGATAACCGCTTTCCATAGCACGTCAATCAGACAGTTTGGTTTCATCCGTCCCCAGCATGTCGGCCAGTCGCATCTGCGCTGATCCTGGGCGCAGCGGCTGTGGCTAGCTGGCATCGGGGCACCAACCGGTCAGTGTGATCAGTTCAAAACTGGCGCACAGTCGACCTTTTGGTCCTGCAAAGTGGTTGGCATAATGCGTCTGCGCCCTGTCAAAAACCGCGCGCCGGGTCGGGCTGCGCAGCCGCTCCTTCATCGCACTGGTTTCGCCCATGCAGCGCAGATCGCGCATCAGATGCCATATATCGCGATATTCAACCGTCAGGGTTTCGCTGTCGGCCACTGGAAGCGCGAGCCCCGCGCGTTGCATCATCCCCCCCAAATCCCGGATTCCTGGCATCGGCGCTACCCGGGGAGACAGACCACCGGTCACCTCAGTTTCGGCCAGAGACAGGGCCACACGCAATTCGTTCAGCGTTTGGCCACCGAACAAAACGACCAGCAGCAGTCCATCGGGCACCAGTGCACGGCGACACTGGATGAGCTGACCAACCGGGTCCAGCGCCCAGTGCAGCGCCATCACATGCATAACCAGATCATGCGCGTCCGGGAATAGATCCAGCGTGTCCGTGTCCGGCACCACTCGGGCATTGGGCAAAAGGTCCAACCACTTTCCCGGATGCCCGGTCACGATGGCGGGTACCGTAAAGGTTTTGTTAATCATGGCTAGGCGATCCTTGATGCCGTCCCATGCGGTGTCATGCAGGAACAGGGCATCCGCCACCACGCGTGCGCGGTGGGCCATCAGGGCTGTGGGATCAAACAAGGCGGGCATTTGCATCATGGGGGCCAGATATATTAAGATGGGCCAGCGAATTCAATCGGCTCTGTCACTGTTGTACCCGCCGCGCTGTCTGACATGTGGGGATTTGGTGGAGGGCGCGTTCGGGCTGTGTGGGCCGTGTTGGCGGGATACGCCATTTGTCGGGGGCACGGTGTGCGATTCATGCGGTGTCCCATTGACGGGCCCCGATGACGGGGCGCGGATTGAATGCGATGCTTGCATGCAGACCCCAAGACCCTGGCGGATGGGGCGGTCGGCGCTGGTTTATCAGGGGCATGCGCGCAAGCTGGTCTTGGCACTGAAACACGGGGACCGGACCGATATCGCCCGCCCGGCGGCGCGGTGGATGCTGCGCGCGGCGCGGCCACTAATTCGCGACAGAACCGTTTTGGTGCCTGTTCCCCTGCATTGGACCCGCATGCTCCGCCGGAAATACAATCAGGCGGCATTGCTGGCACAGGCGATGGCCGAAACGGGGCAGCTCGACGTCTGCGTCGATCTACTGACTCGGTCGCGGCGCACACCCAGCCTGGACCGGTGCCCCGCCGCCGAGCGGCACGCCCTGTTGAACAGGGCTTTGGATGTGCATCCCCGGCGGTGGACCCGGGTCCAGGGTGCATCCATCTTGTTGGTCGATGATGTCATGACGTCCGGAGCCACGCTTGCCGCCGCCGCCGCCGCCTGTTATGCAGCCGGAGCAAATGACGTTTGCGTTGTGACACTGGCGCGCGTTGCCAAGGACACCTGAACATGTATGTGGGTTATTTGAAATAAAGGAGAAACCATTGGTTTCTACCGTTAAAATTTACACATCATCTCCGTGCGGCTTCTGTCACGTGGTCAAACATATTTTGACCGAAAAAGGTGTGGCATTCACCGAATTTGACGTCTGGGCCGAGCCGGAAAAGAAACAGGAAATGGTTCAGCACGCCAATGGCGGGCGTACCGTGCCGCAGATTTTTATCGATAATGTATGTGTCGGCGGCTGTGGCGAACTTTACGCCGTAGAACGGGCGGGCAAGCTGGATGGGCTTCTGTCCAGATGACTCAGGCGGCCCTGTTGCAGCTGAATGCCTGCGATGATCCGATTGCCAATCTTGAAGTCACACAAGCATTTGTGGCGGAGGCCGCCAAGCAGGGTACTGAATTCATCCTGACGCCGGAAGTCACGAATTGCGTGTCCACCAGCCGGACGCATCAGAGGTCGGTGCTGCAGCCAGAGGAAGAGGATATCACATTGGCCGCCCTGCGCGATCAGGCCCGTGCACTGGGCGTCTGGTTGCTGATCGGGTCTCTGGCCGTCAAAATCAACGATGCGGACGGGCGGTTTGCCAATCGATCCTTTCTGATCACGCCTGACGGGTCGATTGCGGCGCGGTATGACAAGATCCACATGTTTGACGTAGCAGTGACGGCAGAGGAAACCTATCGCGAATCTACGGGCTATCGACCCGGGGAGCGGGCCGTGATTGCCGACACACCCTTTGGTGTGGTTGGCATGACCATCTGCTACGACATACGCTTTCCGCATTTGTATCAGGCACTGGCGCATGCCGGTGCCACCATTCTGACCGTGCCGTCAGCCTTTTCGCCGGTGACCGGTGAGGCACATTGGGAATCACTGCTGCGCGCGCGCGCCATTGAAACGGGATGCTATGTTCTGGCCCCGGCCCAATGCGGCCAACATGCTGCAACGCGGGGGCGCGCTCGGTGGACCTATGGTCATTCGATGGTCGTGGCCCCCTGGGGCGAGGTATTGGTCGCGGCGGAGGGAAAACCCGGCGTTCACATTTTTGACATATCACCTGATTTGGTGGCAGAAGCTCGGCACAGGGTGCCATCCCTTGCCAACTGCCGCCCGTTTGAGCCCCCCACTGCGATCTGACTCCATGCCGGAAGACCCCGATGCCTTGGCTGCCGCATTGTTCAGCGAGATTCTGGCCGCTGACCAAATTGTTGCAGAACTGCCTGCCCAAGGGGAGGGAGATTTCGCACTTTCGGTACTGAACCATATGGCTTTTGTCACCGATGGAGGCACACCGGCCCAGCACGTGCGGTGCCATGACCAGTACATTGGCCAAGCTGGAATGGATTAGCTAAGTACATATCCGCCCCGATTGAGGAAATACCCGCCGTAAAATGGCAGCGAACGGCCCGGCGGATGATCGTGCACACGAGGTGGCCATTGTCTAAATCACACCTTTGGTTAGCGAGGTGGATGGTCGGTGAACTAAGGAATCAAAACCTGCGATCCACCCTGCCGATGCTGTGGCAACTGGAACAGGATAGTCAGGGCTTTAGGCTGGCAGTGACGTAGTTCACGCTGAGATTGCGATCTGACAGGGACCAAGACCATGACACCGGATTGAAGACAAAACCGGTCTTATCAATCGGGGCTAGTCCAGATTGTTGTAGAAGGCCGAAGAGTTCATCGGGTGTAATAAATTTCGACCATTCATGTGTGCCCTTGGGCAGCCAGCGCATCACAACCTCCGCCCCGAAAATGGCCATGACGTAGGATTTGAAATTGCGGTTGATCGTGGAACAGATGTGCATGCCCCCAGATTTCAGCAAACGCTGACAGGCGGTCAGGTACAGCAGTGGATCGATGACATGTTCGACCACTTCCATATTCAAAACCACATCGAATTGTTCCCCGGCCTCTGCCATCGCCTCGGCTGTTGTGTGGCGGTAATCGATGTCCAGCTGTGACTGTGCGGCATGGACACGCGCCACAGGTATGTTGCGTTCGGCGGCATCCGCGCCCACCACATCCGCGCCAAGGCGGGCCATAGGTTCCGCCAACAATCCGCCGCCACAACCGATATCCAGAATGCGCAGCCCCTGAAACGGGGTTGGCGCGGTCAAATCACGGTCATATTCGTCGACAATCTGGGTTGTTATGTAGTCTAGCCGACAAGGGTTGAGCATGTGCAGCGGCTTGAAATTACCATTCGGATCCCACCAATCGGCTGCCATTGCTTCGAATTTGGCCACCTCGGCAGGATCAATGGTGGTTTCATGCGCTTGCATTCCTGTCTCCATGTGCTCATTTTTTTTCTATAATCCCATATAGGTTGGATATGGACAAATTCCTGAACCAGAAGCGCGCAGTGCAATACATGTATTCGCTAATCGATCCGTTCGACCAGCGTGTGCTACAGGTTGGACAGGGACATCAGATTTATATCGAACAATGCGGCAACCCCGAAGGCATTCCCGTTGTGGTTCTGCATGGTGGCCCTGGTGGCGGGTGCAGCCCGGCAATGCGTCGATACTTTGACCCAAGGGTGTTTCGCGTCGTGCTATTTGACCAACGCGGCTGTGGTCGGTCGCGGCCTCATGCGTCAGTCGCGTACAACACCACCTGGCATCTGGTCGACGATATCGAACGCATCCGCCGCGTGCTGAACATCGAAAAATGGATTTGTTTTGGTGGCAGCTGGGGCGCGACGTTGGCCCTGATCTATGCACAGGAACACCCCAACCGTGTGAGGCGGTTGGTGCTGCGCGGGGTGTTTCTATCAACGCAGGCGGAACTGGATTGGTTTTACGGCGGGGGTGCCGGGCGGTTCTGGCCGGAACCGTGGCTCCGGTTCACTGCGATGATTCCCGATGATGAACGGAATAATCTGATTTTAGCCTATAATAAACGGCTTTTTTCGGGGGATGTGTCAATCCAAACTCGCTATGCAAGGGCTTGGTCGGCTTGGGAAAATGCGCTGGCATCAATCCATTCGAACGGATCGTCGAGCGAAAGTCCAGGCGACTATCTGCGCGCTTTTGCTCGGTTAGAAAATCACTATTTTATGAACCGGTGCTTTCTGGAATTTGACGGACGCATCCTAGCCTATATGGGCCGGATCCGGCATATTCCATGCGTAATCGTTCAAGGTCGTTACGACATGATATGCCCGCCCAATGCGGCCTATGACCTGGCCTCACGCTGGCCCGAGGCGGAATTAAAAATGGTCCGCAATGCCGGGCACGCCCTATCTGAACCGGGCATCAGTGCCGAATTGGTCCGAGCAATGGACAAAATAGCCGCGGAGACGATGTGAGGTGCCGCGTGGAACGTCAGGCCCTGTTTACTTCGGGTGTTGTTCCGAACGGAGCGTTGCAGCCTGAACCTGGCCATTGGTTGGAATGATGGCGTCAATGCCCACATGTGGCAGATTACGCTGCACGAGGATGCGGGGTTTCATGATGGTACCCTGTTGTGGGCGGATCATGTGGTGGACACCCTGGCCCACCATGAGGTCGGCACATGCCGGTTTGAGATGGTGTGAGGTACCTAGCTGATTTTTCGAGATCAAAACTGCCAATTCGGGCCTGTCCTTTTTGCTGGTGGCACCAGTATTTATCGCGCCACCGGTTGGAAGAGGGGGCATGGGTGTGCCGCCCGGTGTCCACGCCCATTCCGCTGGATCACGGTCGGGTGCCTAACGATGTAGATGCACTGACCCGCTTCTGGTCTGCGGGGCCTTGTAATTTCTGACTTTGATACATATGATTTTTTTAAAATCGACGTTAATAGCGGCGCAATCAAGTACCCTGCGGGACCAGTCGGGAACATCAGGCAGATCTCGTGCCCGCCTTTTTGTGTTTGGAACTGATGCGAAACGATCTGATAGCAAAAACAGCGATTGAACGCCGTTTGGCGGAAATCATCATGCCGCTGGTCGAAGAGATGGGGTTTGATCTGGTCCGCATCGGATTGATGGGGGGCAAGCAGACCACATTGCAGATTATGGCCGACAAGCCAGATGGCGGTATCAAGGTGGATGACTGTGCCGCAATTTCGAACGCGGTCAGTGCCGTTTTGGATGTGGAAGATCCGATTCTGGATTCCTACACGCTAGAAGTATCCAGCCCAGGTATCGACCGGCCCCTAACCAGACTGAAGGACTTTTACATGTTTGAAGGCTATGAAGCCAAGCTTGAAACGGCCCAGCCGATCAATGGTCGCCGTCGGTTCAAGGGCAAACTGGCTAGTGTCGACAATGACGAAGTGCTGATCAATATTGAGGTCGCTGGCGAAACGGCAACCATTGGTTTGAAATTCGACTGGCTCAGCGATGCTAGGCTAGTCATGACTGACGACATGCTAAAGGAAGTGATGCGCCAATGCAACGCGGCAAGTGTGATCAACAAGGCAGATTTTGACGAGATAGAGACCGAAATGTCCAAAGAGGAGAAGAATTGATGGCAATTACCTCTGCAAACCAACTGGAGTTACTGCAAACCGCCGAGGCGGTAGCACGTGAAAAGATGATCGATCTGGCCCTAGTTGTTGAAGCTATGGAAGAATCCCTGGCACGCGTGGCAAAGAGCCGGTACGGTAGCGAAATGGATATTCGCGTGTCGATAGATCGCAAAACGGGCAAGGCAACCTTTACTCGTGTCCGCACGGTGATCGAGGATGATCTGCTGGAAAACTATCAGGCGGAATTTACCGTCCAACAGGCACGACAGTACATGGAAAACCCGCAAGTGGGCGACCAGTTCATTGAAGAGGTGCCGCCGGTTGAAATGGGTCGGATTGCGGCACAATCGGCCAAACAGGTGATCTTGCAAAAGGTGCGCGAGGCGGAACGGGACCGTCAGTACGAGGAATTCAAGGACCGCGTGGGCACAATCATCAACGGTCTGGTCAAACGCGAAGAATACGGCAACGTCATTGTCGATGTTGGCTCGGGCGAGGCGGTCTTGCGCCGCAATGAAAAAATCGGGCGTGAATCATATCGACCGAATGACCGCATCCGCGTCTACATCAAGGATGTGCGTCGCGAACCACGCGGGCCACAGATTTTCCTAAGCCGCACGGCACCGGAATTCATGGTCGAGCTGTTCAAGATAGAGGTACCGGAGATCCATGATGGAACCATTGATATCAAGGCGGTTGCGCGGGATCCTGGGTCGCGGGCCAAGATCGCAGTGGTTTCTTATGACAGGTCTATCGACCCCGTCGGTGCCTGTGTCGGGATGCGCGGCAGCCGGGTGCAGGCTGTTGTCAACGAATTGCAGGGCGAAAAGATCGATATCATTCCGTGGAACGAAGATCAGCCGACTTTTCTGGTGAACGCGCTACAACCTGCTGAAGTGTCCAAGGTTGTGCTGGATGAAGATGCTGATAAAATTGAGATTGTTGTGCCCGAAGATCAACTGTCGCTAGCCATCGGGCGGCGGGGCCAGAACGTTCGTCTGGCGTCCCAGCTGACCAATCTCAATATTGACATTATAACCGAGGCTAAAGAATCGGCACGGCGGCAAAAGGAATTCGAGGCGCGGACCCAGCTGTTTATGAAAACCTTGGATCTGGATGAATTTTTTGCCCAGCTTCTGGTTTCCGAGGGGTTCACGAACCTCGAAGAGGTGGTCTACATTCCACTGGATGAGCTGTTAGTCATTGACGGCATAGATGAAGGAACTGCCGAAGAGCTACAGGCCCGTGCACGTGACTACCTGGAAGAACAAGCACACAAGGCACTGGACAATGCCCGTGCGATGGGTGTCGAAGACAGCTTGATTGAATTTGAATGCCTGACACCCCAAATGATTGAGGCACTGGCCAAGGATGGTGTAAGAACGCTCGAAGACTTTGCAATATGCGCGGATTGGGAACTGGCTGGCGGCTGGACCACTGTGAATGGCAAGAGCGTAAAAGATGACGGTGTTCTCGAGCCCTTCGATGTATCACTCGAAGAGGTACAGCACATGGTGATGACCGCCCGTGTCCAGCTAGGCTGGGTTGATCCTGCAAAATTATAGACCATGCAGAAATAATAGGCTATGAGGAGGAGGCAAGGGCCTAAGCCTAATTTAAGATATAGAGGGGTTCAAGATGGGTCGCAGTGGTGCACCCAAGAACCGGGCGCATGGTCCTGAACGCAAGTGTTTGGCCACAGGTGCGGTTAGGCCAAAGGATTTGTTAATCCGGTTTGTAATGGCAACAGACGGGTTGGTTGTTCCGGATATCCTGGGCAAACTGCCCGGTCGTGGGGTTTATGTGGTGGCGGACCGTGCCGCATTGGACAAAGCGGTGGCCAAACGGCTTTTTGCTTGGGGGTTCAAGGCACAGGTGCAGGTTGCACCAGATCTGGTGGCCGAAGTCGAAAATCAGCTTGTACACCGGGTGGTGTGCCTGATTAGCCTAGCACGAAAATCCGGGGATGCGGTTGCGGGCTATGAAAAGGTCAAGACTTGGCTGGACAAGGAAGAGGTCACGGTTCTGATCCAGGCACTGGACGGATCCGGTCGGGGTAAATCTAAGTTAAGTACGCCCCATTTCGGCCGATATATAGGCTGGCTGACGGCGGATGAACTAGGAATAGCGTTTGGTCGCCAAACTGTTATACACGCGGCTCTCGCCTCTGGCGGACTCGCAAAACGTCTTGTAAAGGAAGCACATCGACTTAAAGGTGTGCGCGAAATGAACGGTGGCAGCGGCCATCGAGAAGGAACTAAAACTGAATGAGCGACAATGACAGCAAAAAAACACTTGGTCTGCGCAGCAGATCGCGTCGTGGCAACGTAAAGCAAAGCTTTAGCCATGGCCGAACCAAGAATGTCGTGGTCGAAACTAAGCGCAAACGCCCTGCCGTGTCAAAATCGCGCGCAGGCAAATCGTCCGGTTCGGGCGGTTTAGGTAATCCCGGCCACCGTCCTGCGGGTGTGATTGACGCAGAAATGAAGCGGCGTCTGAAGGCGGTTCTGGCCGCAAAAGCGCGCGAAGCTGAGGAATCCGCAAAGCGCGTTGCTGAAGATAAGGCACGCGCCGAGGAACGCGAACGTCGCCGCGCCATAGCCGAGGCCAAAGAGCATGCCCGGCAAAAGGCAGAAGATGAAGAACGTAAACGCCGCGAGGCAGAAGAGGCGGCGAAACGCGCCGCTGCCGCACCCGCCAAGGAAACAACGCGTCCTACGCCGACCAAAACCTCAGAACCGACGCCGCGCAAGGTCGACCGCGACCGCGAAGACCGGCCCAATCGGGGCAACCGGGGCCGCGAGGACAATCGTCGGCCCGGCAAGCTGACCCTGAATCAGGTGTTGTCGGGCGGACAAGGTGGGCGCCAGCGGTCCATAGCCGCGATGAAGCGGAAACAGGAACGCGCGCGTCAAAAGGCGATGAGTGCATCACAGGAACGGGAAAAGGTTGTTCGCGAGGTGCATCTGCCCGAAGTCATTGTTGTCTCGGAACTAGCCAACCGTATGGCCGAACGCGTGGGCAAAATTGTCAAATCGCTGATGCAAATGGGCATGATGGTCACCCAAAATCAAACCATTGATGCAGATACAGCCGAGCTGATCATCGAAGAGTTTGGGCACAAGGTTGTTCGGGTCTCAGATTCGGACGTCGAGGACGTCATTCAGACCATCGAGGATGATGAAAAGGACCTGAAATCACGCCCGCCTGTGATCACCATCATGGGCCATGTTGACCACGGTAAAACATCGCTGCTCGACGCGATCCGCAATGCCAAAGTTGTTGCGGGCGAGGCAGGGGGTATCACCCAGCACATCAGTGCCTATCAAGTCAAAACCGACAGTGGTAAGTTGCTGAGCTTTCTCGACACGCCAGGCCACGCGGCCTTTACATCAATGCGATCTCGCGGGGCACAAGTGACGGATATCGTCGTGCTGGTTGTGGCTGCGGATGACGCGGTGATGCCGCAAACGGTCGAGGCGATTAACCATGCCAAGGCTGCCGAAGTGCCGATCATTGTGGCTCTCAACAAGATCGACAAACCAGAGGCCAATCCGCAAAAAGTGCGCACAGATCTTTTGCAGCATGAGGTGATCGTCGAAGAACTGTCCGGTGACGTGCAGGATGTCGAGGTTTCGGCGATTTCTGGCCAGGGTCTTGATGACTTGCTGGAAGCAATTGCATTGCAGGCGGAAATTCTGGAGCTGAAGGCGAATCCGGAGCGTGCCGCCCAGGGTGCCGTGATTGAGGCACAGCTGGATGTGGGCCGGGGCCCTGTAGCGACGGTTCTGGTACAGAACGGGACTCTGAAGCAAGGTGATATTTTTGTAGTCGGCAAACAATGGGGTCGGGTCCGTGCGATGGAAAACGACCAGGGCAAGCGCGTCAAAGTCGCGGGCCCATCGGTTCCGGTCGAGGTGCTGGGGCTGAACGGCACGCCCGAGGCTGGGGACGTCTTGAACGTGGTCGACACCGAAGCCCAAGCGCGCGAAATCGTCAAATATCGTGCGGATGCCGCTAGAGAAAAGCGTACGGCGGCTGGTCCGGTGACGACGCTAGAACAGCTGATGGCCAAAGCGAAAGAAGGCGAAAACGCACCCGAATTGCCGATCCTGGTCAAAGCGGATGTTCAGGGTTCTGTTGAAGCGATCATTCAGGCCATGCAAAAGATCGGCAATGACGAAGTTTGCGTACGCGTCCTGCATTCGGGCGTCGGCGCGATCACCGAAACCGATATAGGCTTGGCCGAAGCCTCGTCCGCACCAGTGTTCGGGTTCAACGTGCGGGCCAATGCATCCGCACGGAACACGGCAAACCAAAAGGGCATCGATATCCGGTATTATTCGGTTATCTACGACCTGGTTGATGACGTCAAAGCGGCAGCGAGCGGCTTGCTGAGCGTCGAGATACGGGAAAAATTTATCGGTTATGCCGAGATCAAAGAGGTGTTCAAGGTATCCGGTGTCGGCAAAGTGGCCGGTTGTCTGGTGACGGAGGGGGTCGCGCGCCGATCAGCTGATGTACGCCTGCTGCGTGACAACGTAGTTATTCATGACGGTAAGCTGAAAACGCTTAAACGGTTCAAGGATGAGGTGACTGAGGTTCAGTCGGGTCAGGAATGCGGTATGGCTTTCGAAACATATTATGACATTCGCCACGGTGATGTAATTGAACTATTTGAACGCGAAGAAATCACCCGGACGCTGGATTGATCCAGAAAGGTGCTTAAGTGACAGAATACACTGGCAGAGCTGTGCCTTTTGGTTTCTAGACGGCCGCTAACGTTCGCGGCTTAGGTTGTGTGTGCGAAATAAACGGCCTTTAAATATGTTATCGCCCACCTTAACCGCGATGTGGCCGTTCGGCAAAACTGTGCACAAACATTCCTTGATATGGAAATGTGCTACTCAACGCTTCAAATCCTCCCCAAAGGATTCTCGCATATGCAATGCAAGCATATGTTAACAAATAAGGCGTATACATTTTGTTCAGAGGGTCCTAATATATGTACTGTGCATCAACAGGGATGCTCAACCAAAAGGAAAACAACATGAACGCACCATATAACAGCCGAGATGTAGGTGTGGCATACCTTTTGGCATTGCTTTTTGGATTTTTCGGGGCACATCGGTTTTATCTAGGACGCCCGGGAACAGCAGTTCTGATGATCATATTGACAATTACGGTCTATGGGATGATCATAATTGCCATATGGTGGTTGATCGATCTTTTCTTGATCCCTGGTTGGGTCAGGGAATTCAACTACGGCCAATAGCCAAACAGGAACACCATAGGAACACAGATAACTGGCTTTGCCGGTTATCTTCAATCACGAAGGACTACAGGTTCCTCATTTGTTTGATTGAATTTTGGGAACATATATTCGGATATAAGGTAATATGTTGTTTCTACAAATATGATAAACAACAAACCGCCTATATGTTGACAGGAATTTTTGCTGTAAAGTCTGGCCATCCAGGCGGTGGGCAAGGCCCTGTGTGCCGTGGTGTTTGGGCGGAATATGATGGCTGATTATCCGAAATCCCTGACCGGGTTTCAGAAGCTTTTTCCCGATAAGGATGCCTGCACCCGCCCGGCTATTCGACCAGGTGCGGAAAGTGGGCCTGTCGTAGATCCCCGTTCGTGCAGGTACGTTGATGCACGCTTCGAACCTGCTTTTGACCCCGTGATTCCGGGCCGCTTACGC
>JACOMT010000019.1 GCA_014623385.1 Paracoccaceae bacterium | reverse complement strand
CCAGAAGATCATCACAGGTTGCGAAAACGGCAATGGGTCGTCGCATCGGGCACAGGTGCAAAGAGGTCGGGGCTGCAAAACAGCATGAGATCCAATCGCGGTTGAGGGCGCGTGCGCCAGCTTCGGGGTGCCACTACCCGATCAACAAACACTTGAAGCAGACCCGCAGATCATACCCCTGATGCCCGATCCCGGAGCGCCCCACCCCGCGCTTGCGCGTCGGCGAACACCACAGCCAACCCATGAGTGCGTCAATCCTGGTCAAAACCTCGTCTGCGCCGTTCTGAACTGTGCTCGACACAAACCGCGCAAAAATAGGTCCATCAAACTACCCATGAACGCCTCTCAAGAGGATATTGGGTTGATGGTTTGTCCGCAATCCTCTAATTATGCAGCGGTCTTATCATGGTAATGTTCTTGTTGCGCGTGCGGCACCGTGCGCCGACTGCTGTGGTGGCTTAGTCCAGATCCGAGGAGTCACCCCAACCGCCGCCGCCGGGTGTATCCATCCCAAACGCGGCCCCGGCGGGCAGGTCGATCTCGTCATTGCCATGCAGGTCGACCCGCGTCCCATCGGGCAATTCGGCCCAGTTCAGACCCACCGCACCAGGTGCACCGCCATCGGCACCGAAGGGCGGGATGATCCGGTGATTGCTGAGCGTGGTCACCGTCACCGGCGTCAGAAACCGCAGCACCCGATGCGCGCCATTGCCGCCCTGCCACCGGCCCGCACCGCCCGACTCTGGGCGAATGCCAAAGGATTCCAGCCGCACCGGAAATCGTTTTTCCAGGATTTCCGGATCCGTCATTCGCGTATTGGTCATATGGCTTTGCACGGCGTCACAGCCGTGAAATCCCGGCCCCGCACCGGTCCCGCCGCAAATAGTTTCGTAGTTCTGGAAATTGTCATTGCCCCAGACAAAATTGTTCATTGTGCCCTGGCTGCCCGCGATGACACCCAGCGCACCGTAAAGCGCGTTGCACACCGCCTGACTGACCTCGGTATTACCGGAAATGACCGCTGCCGGATAGGTCGGGTTCAGCATCGACCCCTTGGGTGCAATTATGCGTAACGGTGTCAGGCACCCTTCGTTCAGCGGAATGTTCTCGCCCACCAATGTGCGGAAGACATAGAGCACTACAGCCCGGAGGATCGAATAAGGCGCATTGTAATTTCCTCTGTGCTGATCCGATGTGCCAGTAAAATCGATCACCGCCTCGCGCCGATCACGCTCAACGGTTACCGCCACCTCGATCATCGCGCCATGGTCCATGGGATAGCTGTACCGACCATCCGGTATCCGGCTGAGGATGCGGCGCACGCTCTCTTCGGCATTGTCCTGAACATGGCCCATATAGGTCATGACCATGTCCAGCCCGTATTGGTCCAAAACCTGCATCAACGCCTGGTGCCCGGTTTCGTTCGCGGCCACCTGCGCCTTGAGGTCGGCTATATTCTGGCTGATGTTGCGGGCCGGGTATGCGCCCGAGGCCAAAACGGCCTCAGCGTGGAACTGTTCAAAGCTGCCTTGCGACACCAAGCGCAGGTTGTTGATCAACACGCCTTCTTCGCGGATATGGGTGCTGTCAGGTGGGGTACTGCCCGGAGTGCGCCCGCCAATATCGGCGTGATGCCCCCGGCTGCCCAGCCAAAATACCGGGTTGCCATTCGCAAAAACCGGGGTCACCACCGTAACATCCGGCAAGTGCGTGCCGCCGTTATAAGGCGAGTTCAACATAAAAGCGTCGCCGGGATGAATGTTCCCCGCATTTTCCCGCATCACTGTTTTGATGCTGTCGGACATCGATCCCAGATGCACAGGCACATGCGGGGCATTGGCCACCAGATCGCCGTTTACGTCAAAGATCGCACAGGAAAAATCATAGCGTTCCTTGATATTCACGGATCGGGATGTGTTGGCCAGCGTGATGCCCATCTGATCCGCGACGGACATGAACAGATTGCTCATCACCTCTAACAGAACCGGATCCGCCTGGGTCCCCGCTGCGGGCAGGCGGCGGTCCTTGGCCGTGGTCCGGTACAGGATCAGGTTACCGAGCGGGTCCAGATGCGCGCTCCACCCTGGTTCGACGACGTTTGTTCCGGTTGCCTCTGTGATGATGGCGGGGCCGACGATCAATGCCTCGGGCGACAGGGTCGCGCGGTCATAAAGCGGGACATCCTGCCATGTGTTGTCGGTATAGACGGGAATTGAGCTGATCGGTGTCGTGACTTCGCTCGTCGGAGCCGCCACAGGTGCCTCGCCTGTGGCACCGATGGCTTCAACGCTGAGCATGTCGAACAGGATCGCCCGTTCCGGTGATTTGAATCCGAACCGGGCCTGATGCGCTGTTTCAAAGGCCACTGTCATGGCCTCTTCCGTGCCAAAGGGCACCTCAAGCACCTGATAAGACCCGTCATAGCACAGATGGGCAGTGTCCTGGTTGTGAATCTGGTCGGCACCTTGGGCAGCGACCTCGGCCATGGCAGCGGCGCGAATGCTGTCCATCGCCGCAGCCGCCCCCGTCACGTCGGACAGAGGGGCATCGAATTGTATCTCTCGTAGAGCACGAATTTCCGCCAGCCCCATGCCATAAGCCGACAGAACCCCGGCATAGGGGTGGATCATGATCTGACGCATGCCCAACGCATCGGCCACCAGACAGGCATGTTGCCCCCCAGCCCCGCCAAAACATTGCAGTGTGTACTCGGTCACATCATAGCCACGTTGCACACTAATTTTCTTGATGGCGTTGGCCATATTGTCGACCGCAATGCGCAGAAACCCCGTCGCCATATCTTCGGCACTGCGGCGCGGCCCGCCGGTTTCAGTGGCGACCTGAGCGGCTAGAACCTCGAACCCCTGTTTAGCCGCCATGGTATCCAGCGGTTCGTTGCCGTCCGGGCCAAAGACAGGCGGGAAGTAATCCGGGTTCAGTTTGCCCAGCATCACATTGCAGTCCGTTACGGTCAGCGGCCCACCTCGACGATAAGAGGCCGGACCAGGGTCAGCACCCGCGCTTTCCGGCCCCACCTGAAACCGGCCTTGGGTGAATGAACAGATCGAGCCCCCGCCCGCAGCGACCGTGTGAATGTCCATCATAGGAACACGCATACGTACACCTGCAACTTCGGTTTCAAAGGATCGTTCATAGGTTCCGGCGAAATGGCTGACATCCGTGGATGTCCCGCCCATATCAAAACCGATCAGCTTGTCGTGACCCGCCGCGACACCGGTTTTGACCATGCCCACAATGCCGCCTGCGGGACCGGACAGGATCGCGTCCTTTCCCTGAAACCGCCGCGCATCGGTCAAGCCGCCTGAAGATTGCATGAATAACAGCCGGTCACAGGCCCGGCCCAGGTCCAGCGCATCAGCAACCTGATCAACATAGCGCCGCAGGATCGGGGACAGATAGGCGTCAACCACGGTTGTATCCGCGCGGCCCACGATTTTTGCGAGTTTGGACACGCTATGGCTGGTGGAAATTTGAGTAAATCCAATCTCCTGCGCGATGGCGGCAACGCGGATTTCATGGGCGGGATTCAGATAGGCGTGCAGCCCGGCAATGGCCACGGCGCATAGACCGGCGTCATAGGCGGCCTGTAGATCGGCCCGTGCCAGAGCCTCATCCAGCGGAATCAGAATCTTGCCATCCGCGTCCAGCCTTTCGCTCAACTCGACCACGCGAATGTACAATAGATCGGGGTGCCGGATGTCCAGCGCGAACAGCTCCGGTCGGGTCTGGTAACCGATCTTCAACAAATCCCGGAAACCTTGGGTGATCATCAACAGAACCGGTTCGCCCTTACGTTCTAATAGTGCATTTGTCGCGACGGTTGTGCCCACTTTGACGGCGGAAATTCCATTTGAGGGAAAGTCTCCTACAACTTGCATGACTTCGCGCATGCCTTGCAGGATGGCATCTGCATAGCGTTCGGGGTTTTCCGACAACAGTTTGTGCGTGGCCAGCGATCCCTCTGGGCTACGTGCGACGATGTCAGTAAACGTACCTCCGCGATCAATCCAGAACTCCCACGCGCCGGTCATGCAATACTCCTGTCTGACGTGCCATGAGGCGCTTGGACCCGTGCGCTGGGGGTGTCAACGATCAAGCGGTTTTCAGTGGCAGAATCGTATATAGTCGTGCTATTTACTGCAGTATGGTATACACAAAGCCCCATATGGGCCAGTCGCGATCCGTGATCCGCCAGTTGGACGAAGCGGCAATCAATCGTATCGCCGCAGGCGAGGTGGTGGAGCGCCCTGCATCAGCCGTCAAAGAGCTGGTTGAAAACGCCATCGACGCGGGGGCGAAGCAAATATCGGTAGATATCGCCGATGGTGGCAAAACGCTTATCCGGGTGACCGATGATGGATGCGGAATTGCGGCATCGGATTTGCCCTTGGCCCTATCCCGGCATGCGACGTCCAAGGTCGATGGCTCGGACCTGTTGAATATCCATACTTTTGGGTTTCGAGGCGAGGCCCTGCCGTCTCTTGGGGCAGTCGGACGGCTGAAGATCACCAGCCGGGCCGATACGAACCCGGCGATGATCACGGTCGAAGGTGGGGTCATCGGACCAACCAAACCAGCGGCCTTGCGGTCGGGCACTGTGGTTGAATTGCGCGATTTGTTCTACGCCACGCCTGCGCGGCTGAAATTCATGCGCTCCGACCGGGCCGAGGCGCAGGCCATCGCCGATGTGATCAAGCGGCTGGCAATGGCCGAGCCCGGCATTTCCTTTGTTCTACGGGATGTATCCGGGGGCGGTGCAGGCCGCCAAGTATTTCGGGTCAATGCGGAAACCAGCGATCTGTTTGATGCGTTGCGCAGCCGCTTGTCGCGTGTTCTGGGCGCGGAATTCACCGAAAACGCCTTAAAAATCAATGCCGAGCGCGACAGCGTGCGGCTGTTTGGTCATGCGGCCTTGCCCACCTATTCGCGCGGTGCAGCGGTGGCACAATACTTTTTTGTGAACGGACGGTCTGTACGGGACAAATTGCTGACCGGTGCCTTGCGCGCGGCCTATCAAGATTTTCTTAGCCGGGATCGGCATCCGGCGGCGGTGTTGTTCATTGATTGCGTGCCGACCCGCATTGACGTGAACGTGCATCCTGCCAAGTCGGAGGTGCGGTTTCGCGATCCGGGGCTGGTACGCGGGTTGATCGTGTCGAGCCTGCGCCATGCCCTAGCCGAGGCAGGGCATCGCGCCGCGACCACTATTGCACAGGCCACATTGGGCGCGGTCCGCCCAGGACAGCTCCCCGCGCGAGTCTATCAAACGGACCCGCCCAGTGCGACGGCGCGCAGCGCGGCGTTTCAAGCCCAGGCACCCGGGTTTTCTGATTTAGCGGCAGAGTATTCTGCCAGGGTTGCCGAACCAGTCAGCCAAGAACCGACCCTAGACACGACCCCCGATCTGTTACCGTTGGGAACGGCTCGAGCGCAGGTGCACGAGAACTATATCATCGCCCAGACGGCGGATGGGATAGTGATCGTCGATCAACACGCCGCGCATGAACGCTTGGTCTATGAAAAGTTGAAACGTCAGATGGCCGAACAAGGTGTGACAGCCCAGGCCCTGCTGATCCCGGAGATTGTTGAGCTTTCAGCAGGAGATGCCGCGCGACTGTTGGCGCATGCCGATATGCTGGCCCGCATCGGGCTGACTGTAGAACCCTTTGGCGGTTGCGCCATCGCGGTACGTGAAACACCCGGCATTTTGGGCCCGGTGAATGCCGAAGCGATAGTCCGCGATATTTTGGATGAATTGGATGATACCGACGACACCCGTACCATTCAGATACGCATCGACGCAATCCTCAGCCGGATCGCCTGTCACGGATCCGTCCGGTCCGGTCGGCATATGCAAGCCGAGGAGATGAACGCACTGCTGCGCGAGATGGAAGCTACGCCCCATTCCGGCCAGTGCAACCATGGGCGTCCCACCTTTGTCGAGCTGAAGCTCGCAGATATCGAGCGGTTGTTTGGTCGCACATGATTTGAGGAGGCGTTCAGGGATGGTTTGCATGGACCTGTTTTTGCGCGGTTCGTGTCGAGCGCGGTTTGAATCGGCACAGACAACGTTCTGACCGGGATTGACGCACCAGTGGGCTGGCAGTCGTGTTTGCCGACATGCAAGCGTGCGTTGGGGCGCTCGGGGATCGGGCCTCAGGGTATGATCCGCTGGTCCGCTGCAATTTGTCTGCTGATCCGGCAGTGGCACCCGAAGCTGGAGTGTGCGCCCTCAAATGCGGTTGGATTTCATGCTGTTTTGCGGTCTCGACCTCTTGTGCACCTGTGCCCGATGAGGCAACCCATTGCCGTTTTCGCAACCTGCGATGATCTTCTGGCGAGGGTTTGCCGTTAGATCGGGGATCACGGGGAAAGTGCCGCCACCCCGACAGCCATATTGACACGCCACAAGACCGGGCCGAAGAGGAGGCTTCCGACGATCCGCCCGACGATCCAGATGTGCATTTCAGTACCGACACGCAAGCATGGCTGGTCAGGAATGGCGCGAAACGTACAGCTGGGTTACAAGATGACATTCAACGGCTTTGCCCGCTTGGACGAGGCCCGGACAAGGAAAGTTTCGACGAAGAAAGTTTCATCGACAAGGTCCACACGGGTACCTGCGAAACACCACAACTGCGAACCGGGCCGGAACCCCCCGGGTTTGATAACCATGGTCAAAGGGGCAAACGCGCGGGCGGGTATTAGCCGACATGGCCTGTGCCAGCAAGGCCAACCGGGATGCTCTGGCGCGGTCGCCAACGTGACGGGATCATGCGAACGGCCGCCCGTCATCGATCCCCCGTCATCAATCCTTCATCATCGACCCCTGCGGGCTTGGGAACAACGCGGGGGCAGGCGGATCTCCAAGCGCCGCTTGCGGGGCTGAGCAATGCCTATGCCACGATGAAGCACCGCCCGATAGTTCGGGCTGGCCAGAACAAAACGTCCAGCTGGCGATGGGGGCAATCGGGCAGAACCTGCGGGGAGCTGCCGGACCGGACAGAATGGCCAAATTTGTTGCTGTTTGTTGCTGATTTTGGCGGTGCGCGAGGCGAGCTGATCGGCGCGATTGGTCAAACCTCTGGCACATCGGATTGATGTGTTAGGTCAGAACATGCAGACGCTGGAAATGGGTCAGGAAACCCTGTCCGGCAATCTGTAATCAGTCATCGGAAACCCGGACCAAAGCGCAAATGCAGGTCATCAAAACGGGCGAGACGCGCTTGACTGCGATGCAGCAACATATGAATAATCGTTTGGAAGACAATGCGATCCGGGTCGGACCAAGCCTTGTCGGATATGCAGGAACGGTTGGCAGCCATCGACAAGGCATAGGATAATACCAACATAAAACTGTCGGGAGATGCCCTGAGCCTGCAGGCTATTCTGTCCAACAAACAGCAGTACGGGCATGTTCGGCGAAATCCAGTTGCAGGACTATCGTGTTCAAGGCGCTGCCATCGGACAGATTTACCCTACAACATACCCTATCGAACGGCAAACAGGCGAATTGCCTGATATATCTGCCCAACCCGCCGGGATCGGTTGTAATCGACACAAAATTCGCACTGAAGGATTTTGAGGCTCTGGCCGCAGTCCAAGCCAAAGAAGAAGCACAGCGTCGCCTTAAAGCCTTTGGTCAGGAGGTGCCCGCCCATATCCGTGGCGGTATCGGAAAAATATACCCTGAACGAATAGGCCACCGATGCGGCCCCAATGTTTATGCTATCATAAGAGAGATATATACTAGAATTGCATGCACGCCTGCCCGCGATTGTTCGCAAAGAGTTTGTCGTCTCTTAAGTTTGAATGATATCATTGACCACACTGTACGGCAACGCTGAACACGATGCCGGTCATTCTGAAAGATGCGCGCATACAGGAACAGGCCGGGGCCATCTAGTGGGAACTGGGCCTGCTGCACCAGGATGTCGACGGATTGGGGGAACGGGTCGAGAACCTGAATCGACATTTCGGGCAAGCGGCCAAAGTATCCCGGCAATCAAGATCAGCACGGATAAAACCGGGCATCGGGTGCAGCGGTTGGACAATTTTGATTTCGAGGGAATTGTTCCCGATCAAAGTGTCGATGTGGTCCCACTTACATCGGAACCCCCGTGTTCGATCAGCTGATTGGTGTGATTCTGGATGATTGAGCGAATCCACACAGAGACTTTTGCCGGTTTGTCAGTTAATTTTCTGACTTAAAATCATTATGTCGGCATTGGCGTTCGAGTGACAAATTCACTTGCAAAATTTGAAACAATCCAATATTCATTCGCTTAAATTTAAAGCGTTAATTTAAAGTGTTTCAAAAATACGGGGAGATTTCAATGCTCTGGGCTTTTGTCGGTGCCAGCACAATTGCATCCAAACACATGATCGGCACGGTGCGCGAGGATGGAGGTCAGTGATGTGTGCTGGGTGGTAGACATTGTCAGTGTCAGTGGATCGGATGACCGGGTAAAATCCCGGACCGCCGATCATGCGGTTCCCTTTGCAGTATCGTGCTGGGTTATAGGCGGCCGGTGGGCAGTATGATGTTGACGCATCCAGCGATCAATATGGTCCCGTTTACCGGGTCCATGGCGGTTGGCAAGTTGATCAACCAGGCCTCTGCCGAAACGCTGAAAAAAGCGGCACTGGAACCAGGGGGCAACAACCCCCAAGGAATATTTCCTGACGCATATCTGGCCGATGCCGCAGATGCAGTGACCTTTGGCACCTATTTCAACGTCGGTCAGTGCTGCAATTCCTCCAGCCGGATCATCGTGCACGAGGATATTACCGACGCATTCGCGCAATCGGTTGTGGCGTTGTCCAATGACGTGGGATCTGGTGTTCCGCTGGACCCGGATACCCAGGTTGACACAATTATAACCGCTATAACCACCGGTCATGCCGATCACAATGCCCGCGTTGATGTACATGTTCAGACTGTGCTAAGCCAAGGGGCGCAGCTGGAACTGGAAGGTGCATCGCTAAAAGTGCCAAGTCTGGGCAATCAGTTTTACCAGCCGAAGATTATTAGCCAAGTGCAGCCAAATATGGACATCGCCAAGCAAGAGGTATTTGACCCTGTTCTGGTCGTATCCGCATTCCGGGCAATGGATGGGGCGGTCGTGCTGGCCAATAACAATGGCTATCCAGTGCCTAGCCTTTGGCGGGATAAACACTCTGGTCAAGGCCGGGAAATCGGCCAATACGGCTTTGACGAAGTTTCTCGAGGTGAAATCGATCATGATGCGCGTGGAGCACATACGGCAACCTTGGGTAACACCCAGCAGCTGACGCTCTGGGACATTGAGACGCAAACAGGAAGGAAACCAAATGCGTATATTTCTTAAGATCAAGACAGCCACGGCTCTGGCTTTGACAGTCGCTGCCGGTGCGGCCAAAGCCGGGGATGTGGAAGTTCTGCATTGGTGGACATCGGGCGGTGAGGCGGCTGCACTGAACATTCTGAAGGAAGATCTTAAAAGTCAGGGGATCGGCTGGATCGATATGCCGGTTGCGGGCGGCGGTGGCGAACAGGCGATGACCGTCCTGCGTGCGCGCGTCACATCAGGCAATGCACCGACCGCTGTTCAGGGTCTGGGCTTTGACATTCTGACTTGGGCCAACCAGGGTGCACTGTCTGATCTGAACGCCGTTGCTACCGAAGAAGGCTGGGATGATGTGGTACCTGCCGCGCTGCAGAAGTTCGCCAAGGTTGGCGGTAAGTGGGTATCCGCACCGGTGAACGTCCATTCGACCAACTGGGTCTGGGCAAACAAGGCGGTTCTGGATGCCAATGGCATTGTGGTCCCGACCACCTGGTAAGAGTTCATTGCCGCGCTGGATACGCTGAGCGCCGCGGGCGTGATCCCGATTGCCCATGGCGGCCAGGCCTGGCAAGAGGCCACCGTGTTTGACGCGGTTGTCATGTCGGTTCTGGGTCCGAAAGGGTACAAAGCCGCGTTCATTGATCTGGATGAAGACACGCTGGGCAGCGAGGAAATGAAAGAGGCGTTCGCCCGCATGGAAGTCATCCGTGCCAATGTCGATGACAACTTCTCGGGCCGCGACTGGAACCTGGCGACCGCGATGGTCATCAACGGTGACGCAGGTTTCCAGCTGATGGGCGACTGGGCCAAAGGTGAATTCCTGAACGCGGGCAAGGTTCCGGGCGAGGATTTCCTGTGTTTCCGTTTCCCGGGTACGGCTGATCAGGTCACGTTCAATGCGGACCAGTTCATGATGTTCGACCAAGGTGGTGCGGTGTCGGTGGAACAGGCGGCACTGGCCTCGGCCATTCTGTCGCCGTCATTCCAATCGGCCTTTAACGTTGTCAAAGGTTCGGTGCCCGCGCGCATTGATGTATCGGACGACGCGTTTGACGCTTGTGGCAAAAAAGGCATTGCAGATCTGGCGGCTGCGGCTGCCTCGGGCAACCTTTTTGGGTCGATGGCACATGGCCACGCCGCCCCAGCGTCGGTCAAAAACGCGATCTATGACGTCGTGACCGCGCATTTCAACGGCGAGTATGACAGCGAAACCGCTGTCGCGGAGCTGGTCAACGCGGTGTCAATCGCCAAGTGACCTTCCTCTTGCGGGGCAGCATCCGTGCTGCCTCGCATCTGGGTGCCAAATACCCAAAACGAATTTCGATAAAGAGGTGGACGAGGGATGGTACAATCGGCCAACGTGGATTTCAGGACGCGTCTGCAAAACTGGATACCCAAACTGGTCCTGTCCCCATCGCTGGCGATGATAGCGGTGTTCGTCTACGGGTTCATTCTTTTTTCAGTCTATCTATCCCTTACTGATAGTCGGCTGCTGCCCAGCTATGGCTGGGTCGGCTGGGAAAATTATTCAAAGCTCTGGCGGCTGAGCCATTGGGAAACGTCGCTCATCAATATGGGTATCTTCGCTGGGCTTTACATTGTGACCTGCACCGGTATCGGTCTGGGGCTGGCCATCTTTCTGGACCAAAAGATCCGGGGTGAGGGGATTTTGCGACCCATCTATCTCTACCCCATGGCGCTCAGCTTCATTGTGGCCGGCACCGCATGGAAATGGTTTTTGGACCCGGGCATCGGTCTGGAAAACGTGATGCATACCTGGGGCTGGGAAAACTTCAGCTTTGATTGGATCAAAAACCGCGACTACGCGATCTACACTGTGGTTCTGGCCGCTGTCTGGCAGACCAGCGGGTTTGTCATGGCCATGTTCCTTGCCGGTCTGCGTGGGATCGACAATGAAATCCTCAAAGCCGCGCAGATGGATGGGGCCAGCAACTGGAACCTTTATCGTCGCATCATTATTCCACAATTGCGGCCTGCGTTCCTGTCGGCCTTTGTGATCCTCAGCCACCTGGCCATAAAAACTTTTGATTTGGTCATCGCGTTGACCGGCGGCGGGCCGGGCCGAGCGACAGAGCTGCCCGCGACATTCATGTATTCCTATACTTTTACGCGAGAGCAGATGGGTATTGGTGCAGCGTCGGCGACCATCATGCTGATGACTATTGCCGCGATCATGATCCCCTATCTGTATTCCGAGCTGCGGGAGAACCGCTGATGTCTGTTGCGACACAAGATACCGCGATCCGCACTGGCCGGATCACGCGCATGCTGATCTATATTGTGTTGATCCTATTTGCTCTGTTCTACATGCTACCGCTTTATGTGATGCTGGTGAACTCGGTGAAACCACTGGAGGAGATCACGGGCGGTGGCATGATGAACCTGCCGATGCAATTCACCATCGACCCCTGGCTCAAGGCGTGGTCATCAGCACAGATCGGGGTCGAACCTACAGGGTTGGCCCCGTATTTTTGGAACTCGATCAAAATGGTCGTACCCGCCGTCGCCGCATCCACCGTGCTGGGCGCACTGAACGGTTATGTGCTGACCAAATGGCGGTTCAAATACGACACGATCCTCTTCGGCCTGATGCTATTCGCCTGTTTCATTCCATTTCAGATTGTGTTGATCCCGATGGCGCGGATGCTGGGACTGATGGGGCTGGCGGGCACAACCTGGGGTCTTGCACTTGTCCACGTGGTCTATGGGATCGGTTTCACGACGCTCTATTTCCGCAACTACTATGCGGTGTTTCCAACCGATCTGGTCCGCGCGGCCCAGATTGACGGGGCGGGCTTTTTCCAGATTTTTTGGCGCATCCTGTTGCCGTCATCTGGGCCTATCGCGGTGGTGTCGATAATCTGGCAATTCACCAACATTTGGAACGACTTTCTGTTCGGGGCGTCCTTTGCCGACGCAAACAGCCAACCGGTGACGGTCGCACTGAACAACCTGGTCCAGGCCTCGCACGGCGTCAAAGAGTACAACGTTCATTTCGCCAGCGCGATCCTGGCCGCGATGCCAACCTTGCTCGTCTACATTGTCGCCGGACGGTATTTCGTCCGCGGCCTGATGGCTGGTTCTGTGAAAGGGTAAACTGATGGGCTTTCTTGATATCGACAACACCACCAAATCCTATGGTGCGGTCGAGGTTCTGCACAAGGTCGACATTTCCGTGGAAGAGGGCGAATTTCTTGTTCTGGTCGGCCCGTCTGGCTGTGGCAAATCCACCCTGCTGAATATGATTGCGGGACTGGAAGAGATAACCAGCGGCGAGATCCGGATCAAGGGTAAGGCGATGAACGGGGTCCATCCATCCAAACGCAATATCGCGATGGTGTTCCAGTCTTACGCGCTCTACCCGAACATGACCGTACGCCAGAACGTCACCTTTGGCCTTGAAATGCACGGCGTGCCCAAGGATCAGCGGGACACGGCGATGCGCAATGTGGCGGCATTGCTGCAGATCGAGAAGCTGCTGGATAGAAAGCCGGGTCAGTTGTCGGGGGGCCAACGTCAGCGCGTGGCAATGGGTCGGGCATTGGTCCGGAACCCGGATGTGTTTCTGTTCGACGAACCCCTGTCGAACCTTGACGCCAAGCTGCGCGTGGATATGCGGACGGAAATCAAAAAGCTGCACCAGAAACTGGGCACCACCATCGTCTATGTAACCCATGACCAGATCGAGGCGATGACCCTGTCGACCCGCATTGCCGTAATGAACGGGGGCTATGTGCAGCAACTGGGTACGCCACAGGAAATCTATGACACGCCTGCCAACATTTTTGTGGCCACCTTTATGGGATCGCCCGCGATGAATGTGATGCCCGCCCGTGTGGTGTTGCAAAACGGTCGCCCGACGGCAGAGATCGCGGTGCATGACGGATCGATGGCGAGTCTACCCTTTAGCCAGGAAAATATGGCCGATTGGGACGGGCGCGATATCCTGTTGGGCATTCGCCCCGAATCCATCACGGATGAGGATGCTGCCGACCGCAAATCGTCCAACATCGCGCGTCTGACAAATCGC